>JBBQLA010000049.1:0-9770 GCA_038327485.1 Acidimicrobiales bacterium | reverse complement strand
GTCGTCGAGCGAAGCAATGCGCACCCTGGAGTTGCTCGAACTTCAGTCTGCCGAGGGTCCCTGCTACGAGTGCTTTCGCACCGGCAAACCCCTCGCCAACGCTCATCTCACCGCAACGGATCAACCATGGCCGAAGTTTGGTCCCAGCGCCATCGCCGCCGGTTTCCTGTCGGTGACGGCGCTTCCGATGCGGCTGAGCGGCCGGACCATCGGGCGCTCAACCTGTTCCGATCAGATACCGGCGAGCTCAGCAAACGCGATCTCATCGCCGCCCAGGCATTCGCTGACGTTGCGACGATCGGCATCCTGCAGCAGCGGGCCGTCGAGGAAGCCCATACCGTCAACGTGCAACTCAGCGCTGCGCTGAACAGCCGCGTCATCATCGAACAGGCCAAGGGCATGGTGGCCGAACGAACCGGCGAGGACATGGCGAGTGCGTTCAACAAACTCCGTGGATACGCCCGCTCCCACAACGTGCGTCTGTCCGACCTCGCAGCGCAGGTCGTGGCCGGAACTCTCGATGTCGGCAGCTTTGGCGCTTCGTCACCGCAGGGGCAGCGGAGTCGAGTCCAACCATGACCATCGCACCAGACATCGAGTTCCAGTCCTGGCCGACGGCGGTGCTCGCGGAAGTCGCGGAATCTGAGACGGCACTCACCAGCGTCGTCAACGACCGCTTGCGGATTGCCAGTGGCGTCAACGACCTCATCATCCGGCATCTCTTCTCGATCGGTCTGTCGTTGCACTCCACCCGCACGATGGTGCCCGATGTGGCGCGTGACCGAATCGACATCGCGATCGAGGAGCTCGACGCTTCGATCGGAGAGCTCCGCTCGCTCATCTTCGAGCTTGGCGACCCCGTCGATTTGTCTCCGACCTCAGGTGATCTCGCCTAGGGACCTTTGGCCCTGTCGTCCTGGAGAACGATTCTTCAGACTGGTTCCAGATTCGACGCACTGGCACCGGTATCAGCACGCAAGATCACCCACCACGGCTCTGGACCCCGGCAGTGCACGCGCACGCCCGATGTCACCGTGCTCCATGACCGTCGAACGACCTCACGAAACGAGTGGACCATGACCAAGGCAGTCGGTATCGACCTGGGGACGACGAATTCGGTGATCGCAGCGATGGAGGGCGGTCAGGCGACGGTCATCCCGAACTCGGAGGGGTCGCGGACCACGCCGTCGGTGGTCGCGTTCACCGCGGGCGGGGAACGTCTGGTCGGCGAGGTGGCGCGCCGTCAATCGGTGTTGAACGCCAAGGGCACGATCTCCTCGGCGAAGCGGTTCATCGGTCGCCGATACGACGAGGTGAAGAGCGAACTCGATGCGGTGCCGTTCGATGTGGTCGAGGGTGCTGATGGCACGGCGCGTTTCGACGTGAACGGCAAGCAGCAGGCGCCGGAGGAGATCTCCGCGCTCGTTCTGCGGAAACTCGTCGACGATGCGTCGAAGTTCCTCGGTGAGAAGGTCACCGAAGCCGTCATTACCGTTCCCGCGTATTTCAACGATGCGCAGCGTCAGGCCACCAAGGACGCCGGCCGCATTGCGGGGCTCGAGGTGCTTCGGATCGTGAACGAGCCGACTGCTGCCGCCCTCGCCTATGGGCTCGACAAGCAGGTCAATGAGACGGTGCTCGTGTTCGATCTGGGTGGCGGCACGTTCGATGTCAGCGTGCTCGACGTGGGCGACGGGGTGGTCGAGGTGAAGGCGACATCCGGCGACACGCATCTGGGCGGCGACGACTTCGACCGACGCCTCGTCGACCACCTCGCCGAAGAGTTCCAGAGGGAGCACGGCGTCGACGTGCGTACCGACCACCAGGCGCTGCAGCGCCTGTTCGAGGCAGCGGAGAAGGCCAAGGTCGAGTTGTCGAGCCTCGCTCAGACACAGATCAACCTGCCGTTCATCACTGCGAACGCCAGCGGCCCCAAGCACCTCGTCATGACGGTGATGCGCTCGACCTTCGACGAGATCACTCTCGATCTCGTCGAACGTTGCCTCGGCCCGGTCGAACGCGCCATCGCAGATGCCAACATCACCGCCGACGAGATTGACGAAGTCATTTTGGTGGGTGGTTCAACGAGGATTCCTGCGGTGCAGGCGCTGGTGCGTCGACTCACCGGGGGCAAGGAACCGAACATGACGGTCAACCCCGACGAGGTCGTCGCTATCGGCGCTGCGATCCAAGCCGGAATCCTCAAGGGCGACGTGAAGGACGTCATCCTGCTGGACGTCACTCCGCTCTCGCTCGGAGTCGAGACCATGGGCGGGATCATGACCAAGGTGATCGAGCGGAACACCACCATCCCGGCCCGGCGCACGGAAACGTTCAGCACTGCGGACGACAACCAGTCGGCGGTCGACATCGTCGTCCTGCAGGGCGAGCGCGAACGGGCGGCCGACAATCGGGTGCTCGGACGGTTCAAGCTCGACGGCATTCGAGCCGCGCGACGTGGCGAGCCACAGGTCGAGGTGACCTACGAACTCGACGCCAACGGCATCCTGCAGGTTTCTGCGAAGGACAAGGACACTGGTTCTCAGCAGAGCATCACCATCAGTGAGAGCACAAACCTCGACGCCTCCGAGGTGGAACGCATGGTTGCCGACGCGGAACAGCATCGCGCCGAGGACACCAATCTGCGCCACGAGGTCAACGCCCGCAACGAGCTCGATGCCGTGGCGTATCAGGTCGAGCGTCGTCTGGCCGAGCTGGGCGACAACGTGCCGAGCCATGAGCGGGCTCGGGCCGAGCAACTCTCGAGCGAGGCCCGTCAAGCGGTCAAGGACCAAGCGCCGCTCGAGCGGCTCCGTTCCATGACTTCGGAGCTCCAGCAGATCTTCCACGGTCTCCGTCCCGCCGAACCCAATGGTTCCACCGAGCCCGACCCCTCCGCTGGTGACGAAGATGTCATCGAGGCCGACTTCACCGTCGGCTAGACCAGACGCCACGCCATGACCGACACCACCACACCGCCGCCCGACCCAGTCGACCTGGTCGACATGGTCGATGTGGCCGCGTTGGAGGACCAGGCACGCCGCTCCCGCGCCGACTACGAGAATCTGCGCAAACGCTTCGACCGTGAGGTCGCACGTGAACGCTCCGTCGAACGGGCGAGGGTCACCTCGGCGTGGCTCGCTGTGCTCGATGACCTGGAGCGGGCACTCGAACACACCGACGCCGACCCGCAAGCGGTGACGACAGGTGTCAGATCGATTCGGGATCAGGCGCTCGCCGTACTGGCTGGCCTCGGCTATCACCGTTTCGATGCGGTGGGTGAACCGTTCGATCCCGTTCGCCACGAAGCGATGGGCACCGTCGACGCGCCGGGGCCGGCCGGGTCGGTCGCGGTGCTCGTACGAGCCGGATACGGAAGCGATCAAGAAGTGCTCCGCCCGGCTGGGGTTCTGGTCTACTCCGGCAGCGTTTGATGGCGTCTCCCGTCGACTTCTACGACTCGCTCGGCGTGACACGAAACGCGACCGCCAGCGAACTCCAGGCCGCCTATCGAAAGCTGGCCCGCACCTATCATCCGGACGTCAACAAGGACCCCGAGGCCGAGTCTCGGTTCAAGGACATCTCCGAGGCGTACGACGTGCTGTCGAACCCTGAAACCCGCCGAAAGTACGACGTGTTCGGCGCTGACTTCCGTCGCGTTCCCGACGGCACCGACCCCGACGCGTGGGCGCGGGCGCAGCGGCCTCAGCGCGAGCGCGGACCGCGGAGTTCCGCGCAGCCGGGACCGGGCGATTGGTCGAACGCGGGATTCGGCAACGGTGGACCCGACTTCGATGACCTGTTCGGAGGCATGTTCGGAGGGCGACAACGGGCCGGGCGCGGTCCGGTGCTGGGCGCCAACCAGGAGGCCGAACTCGTCCTCACGGTGCACGAGGCCTACCACGGCGGCCGAAAGAGCCTCTCGTTCAACGGGCCCGGAGGCCCGAGAACCTTCGACGTCAACGTCCCCGCCGGTGTCACCACCGGCAAGAAGATCCGACTGGCCGGACAAGGAGCCCAGGGAACTGGCGGCGGCGCGCCGGGGGACCTGTTCCTCGTCGTGCGACTCGCGCCAGATCAGCACTACCGGGTGGAAGGCAACGACATCACGGTGCAACTCCCGCTCACACCGTGGGAAGCGGCGCTCGGCACCACCGTCGCCATCGACACACCCGGCGGGGAGACCACGCTTCGGGTGGCCGAAGGGACGTCGAGTGGGACTCGACTCCGACTGAGAGGGAGAGGGATGCCGTCGACTCGCAACTCACCCGGCGACCTGTACGCGGAGGTTCGGATCATGGTGCCGAAGTCGCTCTCCGACGATGAACGACGTCTCCTCGAAGAACTTGCCGCGGCATCTTCATTCGACCCCAGGACGACCGCATGACCACCGCCCTGGCGCGCCGACCAGTTCTCGACCTCGAGCAATTCGCCCGAGCCAGTGGCCTGCACCCGGAGATGATTGTCCGCCTCGTCGCACTCGGCCTGCTCGACCCGGTCCGTGACGCCAGCGGCCACCTCGGCTTCGCACCGTCGGAACTCATCGCCGTGGCACGAGTTCAGCGACTCCGATCCGGCTTCGCGCTCAACTACGCCGCGCTCGGCCTCGTCTGCGAGCTCCTCGACCGGATCGATCAGCTCGAACACACCCTCCGATACGGAGAGCCATCGAACAGCCGGCAGACGCCCTGACACCAGGCCTCAGACGTACGACGCGATCTGGATCAAGTTCCCGCACGTGTCATCCAGCACCGCCGTGACCACGGGACCCAGATCGGTCGGAGGCTGGGTGAACACCACGCCCGCGGCAACAAGTCGAGCGTGCTCGGCTGCGACGTCGTCAACGGCGAACGACGTGAACGGAATGCCGTCGGCCGCCAACGCTCGCTTGAACGGACCGACGGCAGGATGGTTCGACGGCTCCAGTACGAGCTCGACGCCGTCCGGGTCCTGCGGCGAGACGACTGTCAGCCATGCGTGATCACCGAGCGGGACCTCGGTCTTCTTCACGAACCCCAGCACCTCGGTGTAGAAGCGAAGTGCTCGCTGCTGATCGTCGACCAGCACGCTGGTGAGATTGATCCTCATCTCGTTTCCTTTCGGGTCGAACCGGCCACCGTTCTGCCACGACGCGCAGCGGTGATGGGTCCAGGTAGTGGAACTTGTAGCGACCCTGTCGTTGTGTGGTCACCAGACCAGCGGCCTCGAGCACGGCGAGGTGCTGGGAGATCGCCTGGCGGGTTGAACCGAGGCCGTGCTTCATGGCCAGCCGCGAACACAGCTCGAAGAGGGTCTGGCCATCGCGGTCGTCGAGCTCATCCATCAACGCGCGCCGGGTTGGGTCAGCGAGCGCCTTGAACAGGTCCGTCACGAGGAGGACCGTAGGCAAGTCCACACTTGCCTGTCAACGCCGACCGGGGCACTGATCGAACCAACTCAGTGGCGCCGGCCGATCTGGCGCTCTCAGGGTCGGCCCAGAAGCTGGGGGTTCATCAACCGTTCTCGTCTGGTCGCGCCGCGTCGGCGGCGACGCGTTCGGTCGATCGCGACCACGCCACCGAGGATCAGCCCGAGAACGACCACGGTCTGTCCGAGGTCGTCGATGTTCGACAGGCTGATACCACTGTTGCCCCGTCGATCGAAGCGACCAGAGGGAGCGGTCGAGGCGCCCGAAGTTGCCGCAGCGCCAGACGGGGGTCGACTGGGTCCACGGTCGCCGCCGCCATCGGCGACCAGGCCGGCCGCCCCGCTGTGCGACCACAGGAAGCCCAGCGAGACGACCAGCGAGATGACGACCAAGACCGCAAGCAGGTGACGCAGGAACTTCATCGTGCCGCCCGGTTGGCGGGGCGGCGGAGAACGCGGCGCCCGACCGAGAGGATCCAGCGCCAACTCAATGCGACGTGCACGCCGATCAGCGCCACGGTGATGTCGGCGGTGGTCGTGTGCAGGCCTGTCCAGAACTCCCCGCCGACGGGGGTGATTCCGATGGCAGGCAGCGCGGACCTGGAGATCAGCACGCCAGACGCCACACACAGCGTCATGACGAGGAGCAGCGCGAGATCCACGATCCACCGGATTCGTTCGCGGCCAGCGAGATGTCCAGCCAGGTGTCGGGTGGTTCGCAGCACCCAGTCCCAGTGCAACGTGAGGTGGACCATCAGCGAGATGCCGAATCCGAGCCCGATCCATTCATGGATGGTCAGGCCGGTGAACCGGAAGCTGTAGTCGAAAATGAACGCGACCAGCAGCACCAGATCGAGCCAGAAGTCGAGCCGCGTTCGAGCCCGGACGCGAGATCGCTTCGGGGAGGTAGCAACTGCTGTCGCGTGCCCCATCTCGTCGATGAGGGCGTGGGGTGTGGGGGAGGGAGGTGCTGAGTGGGCCATCGAATCGCAACTTACGAGCCGATGCTGAGACGAGGCTGAACGGGGCGAAGGTTTCAGGTAGCTCTCAGGGTCCCTCGCGCTCGTGGTTAAGCAGGGCGGAGCGGGGGAAGCATTGAGTTCAGTCGGCCGGTCGTCGGACGCCTTGAAGGAGCTGAGCAATGAGTACGTATCAACATCGTGAGGTCGTCGAATCGCCAGCAGGGGCAGCCTCGGCAGTGACTCGGTCACGTCGTTTCAGCCCGGGACAGTTCATCGGCGGGGCGGCTGGCATCGTGCTCGTCGTGGTGGGAATCATCGCCGTCACCCGAACAGGTATCGATTCATCGCTGAATCGCCCCATCACCGACATCGGTGGGCTCTCACAGAGCGCGTTGGCGGGCTTGGTCGAAATCGGTGCCGGG
The DNA here is from genome assembly GCA_038327485.1 of Acidimicrobiales bacterium. Classification (GTDB taxonomy): domain Bacteria; phylum Actinomycetota; class Acidimicrobiia; order Acidimicrobiales; family Microtrichaceae; genus JBBQLA01. The sequence goes on along the minus strand of JBBQLA010000049.1, from coordinate 2,980 downwards.
CTGATCATCGTCCTGAGCGCAGCGAGCATTGCGTATCGAGGAGTGATGGGAACCTTCGGGGCGCTCCTCGTGGTCGCCGGAATCATCACCGCTGCCGCCAGCTTCAAGATGTCGCTGGATCTCGGGGCCGATCACGCAACGGGCTGGTTCGTCGCAATTCTCGGAGCGGTCGCCGTCGTTGGATCGCTCCTGCCGTCGTTCCTGCACACCGAGCGGGTCGTCTCGTCTGACGGGCCCGTGGCCCCATCACACCTCTGAATTCGCAATCCCGAACATCCATCCACCTCAACAAACGGAGTGTAAGAAAATGATCACCGTCGGAATCATCCTGCTGCTCGTGGGATTCATCGCCAAGATCGCGATTCTCTGGTCACTCGGCATCGTGCTCCTCGTCGTCGGCGGCATTCTCGTGCTGCTCGGCTCGCTGGGCCACGAGATCGGTGGCCGACGCCACTACTACTGATCGTTGGGATCGGTCTGCATCGGCCGGGCGGAGGTCCGGAGTTCCGACGTGGTTTCATCACTTCGTCATGGTTCTCCGCTGCCGGTCAGCGAGGTTCGAAGCGCAGGTGAACCACCGCAGCGGTGGCGATGCGTTCGACGTACTCGTAGGCGGGGGGCGGCGAGGACTCCGGGAAGATTCGCTCCCCGCTCCCGATGAGCATCGGCACGACGACCAGGTGAAGTTCGTCGATCAACCCCGCAGCCAGGTATTGCTGGACCGTTGCCGCGCCGCCCATGAGTCGCACGTCCTTGCCGTCAGCGGCAGCAAATGCGTGCTCGAGAGCGTCGTCGATTCCGTGGGTGGCGAAGTGAAACGTCGTACCGCCTTCCATCGGAATGGGTGCTCGCGAGTGACTGGTGAGCACGAAAGTCGGAGCGTGGTACGGCGGGTTCTGCCCCCACCAACCGTTCCAGCCGTCGTCTGTCCATGGTCCGCGTGACGGGCCGAACATGTTCCGACCCAGGATGGCCGCGCCGATGTTGTCGAAGCTGTGGGCGACGAAGGGATCGTCGTCGTTCTCCTCGCCACCCGCGATGCCGAGCATCTGACAGCCGCTGCGGGTCGCGAACATCCAGTCGGTGAATCCGTCGGTGTGATCGCCGAATGGTTGCTCGAGTCGTTGATGGGTGCCGGCGGCGAAACCGTCGATCGACATCATGAGGCAGCGGACCACCAGCTTCTGCTTGGTCGTTGACACGGTGCGACTCCTGTCACTCAGCTACGGGTTCCGATGCCAATCCGGCAGCGGCGTAACGACGTTGATGCGCGGCGAACACGTCCCAGTCCCACGGCGCGGGGGCGCCGACGAGGCTCGGTTCAAGTCGGGAGAGCGACATGTGCAGGCCCACGGCGTAGCAGTTCTCGATTGCGGCGGCTCGGTCGGTCACGAAATGGCTGAGCCGGAGGATGCAGCCCTCGTCGTTGGGCTCGATCTCCCACAGCATTCGTGAACCCGGATCGACGTGGGTGTGTTCGAGCAGCACGGGAGGTTCGACGCGCAGGATCTCGCAGGTGACCGTCATGGGCTCGTCGCCGGTCGCGGACATGACCATCATTCCGCCCACTCGAAGATCGACGGTGATGTCTGCGTCGAACGGGAGCCACCACTCGGCCAGGCGCGCCGGCTCGGTGATAGCGGCCCACACCTCGATCGCCGGGTGGTGGAGTTGACGCTCGAAGCGGATCACTCCACCGGTCGCGGTGGGCTCGATGGTGCCGTCGGGATCGACCGATGGGCTCGCTGGTGAGGTGGTCACGGTGTGTCCTTCCCGGACGGTGGGTTCGTGCGGTCGAGGTGCCGTTCGAGTGCATCGAGTCGGTCCGACCAGTGCGCTCGATACGGGGCGAGCCAGGCGTCCAGTTCGGCGAGCGGCTCCGCTCGGAGGTGATAGATGCGCCGCTGTGCGTCGACGCGGACGTCGACCAGATCCGCGTCGCGCAACACCCGCAGGTGCCGCGACACGCCGGGTTGGTTCATGCCGGTGAGGAGAACGAGCTCGCCGACCGAGCGGTCCTGCTCGCGGATGTGATCGAGAATCCGCCTCCGCGTCGGCTCCGCGATCACGTCGAGCACTCGGAGAGCAGCGGCCATCTCATGAGTATATGGAAAGCCAGATATACGGCAAGACGTATATTAGCGACCGCTGAGCTGTGTGCCGCTGCCTGCCTAACATCGTCCCCATGACGCCCGAGGAGATCGCCGCGCTGGTTCAGCTCCGTCGTGCGCGCGACCTCATCGACCGGGACTACTCCCAGCCCCTCGATGTGCCGTCCATGGCCAGCGCCGCGTTGATGTCGCCGGCTCACTTCTCCCGCAGGTTCCGCGCCGCTTACGGCGAGAGCCCATACACCTACCTCATGACGCGACGCATCGAGCGGGCGAAGTCACACCTGCGAACGGGGATGTCGGTCACCGACACCTGCATGGCGGTCGGTTGTACCTCGCTCGGTTCGTTCAGTTCTCGCTTCACCGAGATCGTGGGCGTGACGCCGTCGGAGTACCGCTCACGCGATCACCGCAACGTCGAGGTCGTTCCCCCGTGTGTGAGCAAGGTCGTGAGCCGACAGCGTCGAACGATTGTGCCTGCCTGAGCAACTGCTTCGGCATCGAGCAGGATCGGAGAAGCCGAGCGGCCGTGGTGACCGTATGGTCGTCGCATGGCAGTCACCATCTCCACCATGTTCATCCCGGTCCATGACCCTGAGGTCGCGCTGGGGTTCTACCGCGATGCGCTCGGACTCGAGGTCCGCAACGACGTCGCAGCTGAGAACTTTCGCTGGGTGACCCTCGGTGCGCCTGGCCAGAACGTCGACATCGTTCTGTCCCAGCCGCACGGCGGCCGGTCCGAGGCCGAGGGTGACGCCTTGCTGACACTCGTCACCCAGGGATCGCTGCAGGCGGCGATCTTTCGGTCCGATGATCTCGATGCCACCTTCGAGAAGGTGCGTGCCTCGGGTGCCGAAGTGCTGCAGGAG
>JBBQLA010000048.1:0-9870 GCA_038327485.1 Acidimicrobiales bacterium | reverse complement strand
TCCGCTCCTCCGACGCGGAATCCGAAGGGACCGACGACGGCTTGCTGCACTCGATGTCGGGTCGGCTCACCGTGGTCACCGGGGCCAACGACGGCATCGGCCGGTCAGTCGCTCTGGCCCTCGTCGCCGCCGGCGCTCGGGTGTGCGTGCTGGGACGTGACGCCGACCTTCTGGCCTCGATCGTCGCCGACGCCGGTCCGGATTCTCCCGTGGTGACCTTGCGCTGTGACCTGGGCTCCGCCGCCGAGGTGCGCAGCGCAGCCGATTTCGTGACCCGTTTCGATCGACCGGTCGACGTGCTGGTGCATTGCGCCAACGTGCGCGTCGATGGTGCAGTCGGTACCGGCGACGTCGCCGATCTCGATGAGCAGTACCTCGTCAACCTGCGCGGCCCGTTCCTGCTGACGCAGGCGTTGCTCTCGGGCATCGAACGCGGCCCGGGCCACGTGGTCTTCATCAACCCGACCGACGATTCCTCGTTCACCTCCGGTGATACGCAGTACGCCATGACCCGCTCGGGCGTGATGGCCTTGGCGCACGGACTTCGCGAGGAGACCGCCAAGCTCGGGGTGCGCGTGACCACGGTGCACGTCGGTGGCCGCCTCGATGATGGTCGAAACGACTCGCTCTCACCCGATGACGTGGCTGATTGCGTGCTCGGTGCGGTCGAGATGCCTCAGCGAATCGAGATCACCGATCTGCACGTGCGGGCACGAGTTGCTCGTCGTGTCGACGCCTGATCTGACCGTTCGAAACAGCGCCGGTAGATTCGACCGATGGTTTGGTCGTGCCGTCGCCCGGGGTGTCATCACCAAGCGGTTGCTGCCATCCGTTTCGATGCCGTGACGTGTCAGGTGTGGATCGACCCGCTGGCGGCCGACGCCACACAGCTGTTGTGCCAGCAGCACGCCGAGCGGCTGAGCCCACCCCGAGGGTGGGTGGTGGTGGATCGTCGTGGCGGTCAGACCGTGATCGTGTCGGCCGACGAGGGGCGCCAGCCCAAGGTCCCGACTCGCCGGAAGCCGACGCGGAAGTGGGGTCAACTCGACGTGCCGACCCTCGAGTTCACTGGTGTCGAAGAGGTTGCGCCCGACGCGATCGAGACGCCGCTCGTCGAGCCGGAGCCCGAGCCGGTCGTTGAGCCGGAGCCCGAGCCGGAGCCCGAGCCCGAGTCCCCGGCGGACGATCTCGCCGCGTTGCTGGTCCCCAAGGGTGGATTGCTGGGCCGAGCATTCGGTGCGACCGGCGATCAGAAATCAGCGCTGACTCACCTGGCGACCGACACCTGAGCTACTTGGGCCACCGTCGTCGGATGGTCAGCTCGGCGAGCACCAGCAACCAGGCGCCACCAGCCACCATCCCGGCGGTGACCCACATGATCTCGGCGGGCGGCAGCGTCAGCTCGAAGTAGTCCCGGCCCATCGGCGTGAGGATCGACGTCATCACCAGCACGCCCATCATGACCACCAGCGCGACCTTCCACGGCACGAAGGGCCGCGACGTTCGGGCCAGCACCAGCAGCGCGATCCCGGTGAGCGTGAGCGTCGCGGTGGTCTGTTCCTGCGGGATCGATACGTGGGCGACGGACTGGGCGAACAGATAGCTGATCATCGTGGCGGCCGCGATGACGATCCCCGATGGCACGGCGACCCGAGCGACCTTGGCGAAGAAGTCGCCTTCGACCCGATCGGTATTGGGGGCCAAGGCCAGGAAGAACGATGGCAGCCCGATGGTCAGGGTGCCGATCATGGTGAGCTGACGGGGGAGGAACGGGTACCGGATTCCGGCGATGCCGGTGATGATGGCGATGAGCACCGCGTACGTGGTCTTGGTCAGGAACAGACTCGCCACCCGAACCAGGTTGTTGATGACGCGGCGACCCTCGTCGACCACCTTCGGGAGTCCGCTGAAGTTCGAGTCGAGCAACACCAGCTGCGCTACGGCTCGTGTCGCCTCCGACCCCGAGGCCATGGCGATGCCGACGTCCGCGTCCTTGAGGGCCAGCACGTCGTTCACCCCATCGCCGGTCATTGCGACCACGTGGCCCCGGGATTGCAGCGCCGCAACCATCTCGCGCTTCTGGTGTGGCTTCACCCGACCGAACACGGTGGTGGCCTCGACGATGGTGGCCAACGCGTCGAGGTCGCCCTCGGGCAGGTCACGGGCGTCGGCCACGTTCTCGGCGTCCGGCACGCCGGCTCGCTGCGCCACGGCGCCGACGGTGATCGGGTTGTCGCCCGAGATCACCTTGATGGTCACGCCTTGGTCGTCGAAGAACGCCAGCGTCTCCTCGGCGTCGTCGCGGATGGTGTCCTCGATCATGATGAGCGCCACGCACCGCAGCCCGCCCGGCAGGTTCTCGCCGCTCAAGGCGGCGTCGCTGTGTCCGAGCGCCAGCACCCGTCGTCCTGCTTGCGCCTCCTCGGTGACCCGACCCGAGACGGCCTCCCACGCCGCCCCTTCGAGCACCATCTCGGGTGCGCCGAACACCCACGAGCCACGGCCGTCGAATGACATGGCCATCCATTTCCGAGCCGAGGAGAACGCGATGGTGGCCGACGGTGACCACTCCGAGGTCGGCTGCTCGAAGCCGGTCCGCAAGGCTGCCTGGGTGGGATTGGGATTCGGGTCCGACCACGAGATGGCCGCCAGCGCTCCTTCGACGGTGGTCCGATCAGCTTCGGTCGTCCCATCACCGTCGGCGAGATCGAGGTAGTCGATGTCGGCCAAGGACATCTCACCAGATGTGATCGTGCCGGTCTTGTCGAGGCAGATCACATCGACGCGGGCCAGCGTTTCGATGGCGGGCAGCTCCTGTACCAGGGTTCGTTGACGGGCCAGTCGCACGACGCCCACGGCGAAGGCCACGCTGGTCAGCAGGATCAGTCCCTCGGGCACCATGGCCACCACGCCGCCGGTGGCCGAGACCAGCGCCCGTTGCACGCTGTCGTTGGTGGTCCGCAGCTGCGACCAGAACAACACTGCGCCGGTGGGGACGATCGCCCACCCGACCCACGTCACGATCCGGTTGATCGACTGGCGAAGCTCGCTGGTCGACAGGGTGAAGCGACGGGCCTCCTCGGCCAGCTTGGCGGCGTACGCGTCGGCTCCTACTTTGTCGACCCGGGCACGACCCGAGCCGGCCACCACGAAACTCCCGCTCATCAGCTCGTCGCCGATCTCCTTGACCACCGGATCGCTCTCGCCGGTCAGCAGCGACTCGTCGACCTCGAGTCCGTCGGAGGTCAGCACCATGCCATCCGCCACCACCTGCAGACCGGATCGCAGATCGACGATGTCGTCCAACACGATGTCGTTGATGGCGATGTCGCTGATCTCGCCGTCCCGGACCACCACGGCCTTGGGGGCCGACAGCACAGCCAGCTTGTCGAGGGTCCGCTTGGCCCGCAGCTCCTGCACGATGCCGACCGCGGCGTTGGCCACGATCACTCCGCCGAACAGGGCGTCCTTCCAGGCTCGACACGCCAACACCACGGCCAGAAGCGCAAGCATCAACAGGTTGAAGCGCGTGAGGATGTTGGCCCGCAGGATCTGGCTGACGGTGCGCGACGGCGCGGCGGGCACATGGTTGACCTGGCCGGCTTCGATGCGTTGGCGCACCTCGGCGGCGGTGAGGCCGGTGGCGGGGTCGATCTCGGAACAGTCGGTCGTCACCATCCGAGACTACGAGAAGGGCCGAACGGCGTAGCGTTGGGCCATGGCTGATCTGATCATTCGGGGTGGGACGATCGTGGACGGGACAGGGGCGGCACCGCGCAGCGGCGACGTCGAGATCATCGACGGACGCATCACCGCCGTCGGCGAGGTGAGCGGTTCGGCGACTCGTGAGATCGACGCCGACGGCGCCCTCGTCACGCCAGGCTTCGTCGACATCCACACCCACTTCGATGGCCAGGTCACCTGGGATCCGGTGCTCGCGCCGTCATCGCTGCACGGGATCACGACCGTGGCCTTCGGGAATTGCGGGGTGGGATTCGCGCCCGCTCGACCTGACCGTCACGACTGGCTGATCGGTCTCCTCGAAGGGGTCGAGGACATCCCCGGAACCGCGTTGGCCGAAGGTCTCACCTGGGATTGGGAAACGTTCCCCGACTACCTCGACAGCCTCGACGCCAAGCCCCACACCGTCGATCTTGGCGCGCACCTCCCGCACTCGGCGATGCGCACCTACGTCATGGGCGATCGCGGCGCCGATCCGACCGAGGCGCCCAACGAGGGCGAATTGGCCGCCATGGCCGCCATGGTCCGACAGTCGATCGAGGCCGGCGCCATCGGGTTCGCCACCTCACGAACCGAGGTGCACCGCACCAACGTGGGTGCGCCGATTCCCACGCTTCGAGCCGATGCCGTCGAGCTGTTGACGATCGCCGATGCCATGCGCCAGGCCGGATCCGGAGTGGTGCAGTTGATCAGCGACCTCTACCAGACCGCCGACGACGAGTTGGCGAACGCCGAGCTCGATCTCTTGGAGGAGTTCGTTCGGGTGTCGGGTCGGCCGTTGAGCTTCACCATGCAGCAGGCGTACCACTCGCCCGAAAGGTGGCGACATCAGATGGCCTGGGTCGATCGCATGGTCGCCGCCGGTCATGACGTGAAGGCGCAGGTCGCCCCTCGCCCCATCGGAGTCCTGCTCGGGTTGCAAGGCACCGCAACGCCGTTCGCCTTCTGCGCCTCGATGGGTGAGCTGGGGTTCTCGTCGCTGGCCGACAAGGTGACCGCGCTGCGCGATCCCGAGCGCAAGCGTCGAATCCTTTCCGAGCACGCGGAGCTGGCGGCCAATGCTCGCGACGGGATCTTCCGGCAGATCGTGACTCAGTTCGACACGATGTTCCGCCTCACCGACCCGGTCGACTACGAGCTCGATGCCGACTGGTCGATCGCGGCGGAGGCCCGTGCGCTGGGTGTCGAGCCGGTCGAGCTGGCCTACGACCTGCTGCTGGAACGCGACGGCACGCAGCTGCTCTACCTGCCGTTGTTCAACTTCGCCCATCGGAACTTCGACGACATCCACGAGATGATCACCAGCCCCAACATCGTGTTCGGGCTGTCCGACGCGGGCGCGCACTGCGGCGCGATCTGCGATGCCAGCTTCAGCACCACCTCGCTGGCGTTGTGGGCCCGTGACCGTCGGCGTGGCGAACTCATGCCGGTCGAGCGAGTGGTCCACCTGAACACCCAGCGAAGCGCGGCGCACGTCGGCTGGCTCGACCGAGGCGTGTTGGCGCCCGGGTACGTCGGCGACGTCAACGTCATCGACTTCGATGCCTTGAGCTGCCCGCCGCCCCACATGGTCTACGACCTACCCGCAGGCGGTCGACGGCTCATGCAAGAGGCCAACGGCTACCTCCACACCATCAAATCCGGGGTCGTGACATTCAGTGGTGGAACCCATACTGGCGAGCTGCCAGGACGACTGCTGCGAGGTCCGCAGACCCTCTGAGGTCGCCGCTAACCTGACAACGTGACTCGCCGTTTTCGTCCCCTTCTCGCTGCTGTCGTCGCGTTGTTCGCGTTGGGAGTGGCCGTCGCCGTTCCCGCCGCCGCCGATGACCCGACAACCACCAGCGTGGTCGACCCGACGACCACCACGGTCGCTCCGGCCCCACCCGTCGAGCCGGCCCCCGTGGTCAAGCCGGCGCCGACGTGGGATGAATTGGTGGCGTTCTTCCGTTCACTGCTCCCGCCGGTCCCGGATGGCTCGGGCAACGGCCGGCGCATCGTCTACTCAGTGACCCGCCAGCGGGTGTGGTTGGTGGGCGACGGCAACAATCTGGAGTTCAGTTACGCCGTGTCTGGTCGCGTGCTCACGCCAGGGCCAGGCGTGTATTCGATCTACTCGAAGAGCCGGTATGCCTCGTCCGGCTCGGCCCGGATGCAGTACATGATGCGGTTCGCCCACGGCCGCAGCCTGGCCATCGGGTTCCACTCGATCCCGACCGACCGCCGTGGCCGTCCAATGCAGTCAGAGGCCCAGTTGGGCTCTTACCAATCACACGGGTGTGTGCGGCAGGCGGTGTCCGACGCCGAGCTGGCGTGGAACTGGGCACCCGTCGGGACCGCCGTGGTGGTGCTCAGGTAGTGCTGATCGAGTTCTGACCGCCCACGATTTCAGTGGCACCGCTGATTCCGCCCTAGGGTTCTCACTCTGGCGGAGGGAAGCAGCCATGTGGCGTCGAGCTGTTGGTGCGTTGAGGTCTGGGGCAACGTCGATCGTTGTGGTCACGGTCGTCGTGGCAGCTGGCTGCACTACAGCTCCGACGGGAACCGACACGTCCAACCCTCTGCTGTGCCAGTACACGCCGCCGCCGCCGAGCTTGCCGACGGCACCGCTGGCCTCTCCACGCCCGAGCGTTCCCGCCCCCGGTGTCGGGTCGAACGACGTGGTGTTCAAGCTGGCGGACTCGGCACCGTCCATCGAGGCGCTCGGCCTGCTCGACTCGGCGGGTGCCCCGCTGATCGGGGTGAACGCAGCGCTCGATGCCGCACACGTGTCGTCGTTGCGCAGCGTGTTCAGCGACTCGGCCGCTCCCGAGCTCGGCGGCTACGTGCGAGCCAAGACGTCCTCGTCGTCCGCCGCTGACGCGCTGGTCGCCTCCCTCGTCGGCCGTGACGATGTCCTCGCCGCCTATCGGGCCGCTGTGGCCACACCGCCGCCCGCCTCGCCGTGCTTCGCCTCGCAGCAGAAGTACTTCGCGACCCTCGACGGGTTGGGCGTGCAGGCAGCCCGCACCTGGCCGGGTGCCACTGGAGCGAACGTCACGGTCGTCGACGTCGAGTACGCGTGGAACGTCAACCACGAAGACGTGTCGGCGGCCCGCAAGCCCGGCGCCCTCCTCACTCAGGGCATCGCCGCCGATCCGTACTCTGACGACAACCACGGCACTGCAGTGCTGGGCGTTCTCGCCGGTGATCGCAATGCCATCGGCGTCAACGGCATCATCCCCGATGCCACGATTCGCATGGCCAACGCCTACCAGATGTTCCTCGGATATCAGGGGGCATCCGCGGTCGCCGCGGCGGCGGCCACGCTGCAGCCGGGCGACGTCATCGTCCTCGAACAACAGAGCACCGGTCCGGGCGGCGAACTGTTGCCGGCCGAGTGGGTACCGGAGATGTACGACGCCATCGCCGCGGCCACCGCGGCGGGAATCAACGTGGTCGAAGCGGCCGCAAACAGCGGAGTGGATCTCGGCAATCCGACCTATGGAACGACCTTCCCGTCCGACAAGGCGGATTCGGGGGCGATCATGGTCGGCGCGGGAGCGACGTGTGGATGGCAGCCCGAACGGAGCCGCCTGAACTTCAGCGACTTCGGCCAGCGAGTCAACGTGCAGGCCGAAGGTGAATGCGTGGTATCGGCAGGCTACGGAACGCTCTACTCAGCGGGACCGAATGCCAAGTACGCCGTCGATTTCAACGGTACGTCCTCGGCAACTGCGCTGATCGGTGGCATCACTGCGGCGCTGTCGAGCGCGTGGCAACAGGCCCGTGGCACCGCGGCGACCCCGGCCACCATCCGCAACATCCTCATCGCGTCGGGGGTGGCCCAGGATCCCAGCGTGCAGGGCCACATCGGCCCCCGCCCGAATCTGTCGGTGGCCCTGGGTCTGATGGCGACCTGGGTGGAGTAGCGGTTTCCTCCTCGAGCAGGTGAAGGGGCTCAGCTCCCTCCGATCGGGGTAGTCCCGACCGTGAATCGCAACTTGGTCATCATCGGTGTCGTCGTCGTGCTGGTGGCGGGGTTTCTCGTGGTCAACCAAGCCACCGACCGCGACGGGGACTCGGTGGCCATCATCGGCGACTCGATCACGGTCCTCGACAGCGGCCAGATGCAGAAGCAGCTGAGCAGCGAGTTCAAGGTGACCCTTCGGGCCACTCTGGGGATCCGCCTCTCGGAATCGATGACGACAGCGCAGCAATTGGCTGCGGCGAAGCCCACCCAGGTCATCATCGATCTGGGCTCGAACGATGCCTTGAAGGCCACCCCGGTCGATCAGGCCATCAAGGATCTGCAGTCGATGGTGGCGCTGTTCAAGACATCGGAATGCATCCATCTGGTCGATCTGAACACCCACATGGTTGCTCTCGGGGTGGGCCCGGTCGCTCCAGAGGCGAAGGCGATCAATCAGGCCATCGCCGATCTGGCGGCCAAGGACGATCGGATCGACGTGATCTCCTGGGACAAGATCGTCAGCGACGACATCGCCGCTCACCCTCCGAAGGGCACGCTGACCGCCGACACGGTACATCCGGGTGCGAAGGGCCAGCTGCTGCTGGCCGAAGAAGCCGACACGGTGCTGCATCGTTGTGGTCGTCCGTGGCAGTTCTGGTGAGCGCACGGCCACGACCGATCAGTCGGTCGTTGTCGACCACCTCATCGAGACGCTGACCCGCGCTCCCGCCGAGGCGGTCTTCGGCACAGCGTGTTCCCAGTCGCGTTGGCAGCGCCCGCCCATGACCAGGAGGTCGCCCGACGCCGGTCGCAGATCGATCGATGCGCCGCCACCTCTGGGCCGGAGCAGGAACGGACGGACCGCGCCGAGCGTCACGATGGCGACGAGGGTGTTGTCGAGCGTGACCAGTTCGCGGTCACCGTGAAAGGCGACGCTGTCGCGTCCGTCCCGGTAGTAGTTGAGGAAGGGCGCAGTGAGCGCCACTCCGTAGCGTCGCTGGAGGTGGGCGCGCATCTGACCGAGCGTCGGTTCGATTCCCCCGAGCGCCGATGCCCCGCAACACAAGCGTGGGTCGGCCAGCACCCGGTCGTACATGCGACGCCGGCGTTGCTTCCACGGAACCGACTCGATCAGTGACAGCGCCAGCTCGTCGGGCCCGCCCCACCAGTTGCGAGCGATGTCGACCCACGATCCCCGTGACAGCTCCTTGCGGTCGAACTTCGCGTCGACGCAGACGCCCGGTCGTTCATCCACGAAGAGCGATGACTGGAACACCCCGCCATCTTATCGAACACTCGTTCGAGGTCTGTGATCAGCGCTTGCGGGCCAGCATCAGACCGTCGCCGATATTGACGAGGCACGCGTCGACCCGAGGGTCGGCGGCGACGTGGTCGTTGTAGGCGCGGATGGCCACCACATTGTCGTCGTTGTTGTTCGGATCGGCGACGGCGCCGAAGTACAGGGTGTTGTCGGCGATGATCATGCCGCCGGGGCGGAGGCGAGGGAGGAGCTCCTCGTAGTAGCCGAGGTAGCCGGGCTTGTCGGCGTCGAGGAAGACCAGGTCGATGGGCTCGTCGCCCAGTTCCGCGAGGGTCTCGGCGGCTGGGCCGATGCGCACCGTGATCTGATCGGACACGCCCGCTTCGGCCCAGAATGGCCGTCCGACGTCGACCCACTCAGCGCTCACGTCATGGCAGATCACTCTGCCGCCGTCGCTCAATCCCTCGGCCAGGCACAGCGCTGACAGCCCGGTGAACGTACCGACCTCGACGATGAGGCGCGCATCGAGGGACCGTGCGGTGAAGGTGAGGTACGGACCCTGCTCCTCGGCGATCTGCATGATCGCCCAGTCGGTGACGGCCTCGTTGGTCCGCTCGACCAGGCGTCGGTGGACATCTGTACGCGGGATCGAATGAGCGAGCAGATAGGCCCGGATCTCATCGGTCATGGCAATGCCCTTTTCGCCCACGAGAGACTCCTCGACTCGTTCAACGTCCGCGCGATGCGCGATCGGGGACCGTAGCCCCACCTGGCTCCGTCGTGATTCGTTCAGTCAGATGTGACCGACGGACCTATCGGTGGCGCACTCACTGTGATACGCCAGTCGAATGGTTTCCCTTCCACTTCGACGCGCCACGATCCACGGTCACGACGTGGCGTACCGGATGGCCGGGGA
>JBBQLA010000047.1:0-9881 GCA_038327485.1 Acidimicrobiales bacterium | reverse complement strand
TTCTACGACCTGCGACACCTCGTGCGACCCGGGCTCACGGGGTGGGCACAGGTGAAGTACGGGTACGCCGGCGACGAGTCGGACGCACTGGAGAAGCTCCAGTACGAGTTCTTCTACCTGCGCCATCAGGGTCTGGCGTTCGACCTGCGCATCCTCGGGCGAACGGTCCGCTCGGTGCTCGGACGCGAGGGACGGTGATCGGCGCGGGAGCCTTCACGTCGCGGGAGAACGTGCGCCTGACAGACGGTTGCGGTCGCCAGTAGCGTCGGCAACCGTGAATTGGAAGACGAAGGCAACGATGCAGAAGGCCTTCAGCGCCGTGCCTGGCGGCCATCGCCTGAACTACCTGATGCAGCGGTTCGTGACTCACTCACTCCCGAGGCAGCCAGACGACCTCGAAGGCACCCTGGCGACGGCCCAGCGGCACCTCGATGCGATCATGTCCACCACCTCGAAACCACTCGCTGACCTCACGTTCTTCGAGTTCGGAGCGGGGTACGACTTGTCTGAGCCCTTGGCGGCGATCGCCATCGGAGCGCGCAACCACATCTGCTACGACATCAAGCCGATAGCCCGCCCGCCCATGATCCGAGCCGCGGCGATGGTCCTTCGGGACCTGGGTTGCGATCTGCCGGAACCCCCTCCTGAGGATCGGGAGATACCTGGATACCTCGAGTCGATCGGTCTGACCTACGTCGCCCCTGCGGATGCACGAGCTTCGGGCCTGGCCAGCGCCTCGATCGACGCCGTAACGACCACCAGCGTGCTCGAGCACATCTCCAAGGCTGACCTCATGTTGATCATGGTCGAGCTCCGGCGCATCCTCACCCCCGGCGGAGTCTGCTCCTTCGCCATCGACTACCACGATCACTTCGCTCGAACGGACCCTGGCATCGACGGACTCCACTTCCTCCGTTTCGAGGAGCAGGAGTGGAAGCGTTGGAACAGCGACCTCCAGTACCAGACCCGACTCCGCCATGATGACTACGTCGAGCTGTTCGAGGAAGCTGGTTTCCTGCTCACCTCCGTTGACCCCGTGCTCGATGCCCGCTTCCCGGCGGACCCGCCGATGGCGTCGGTTTTCCGCGGGCGCACGGACCTGGCGATTGGCGACGGTTGGTTCGTGTTGACCAACCCCGGCTGAGCGAACGTACGCACGGGGCGGCATCCCAGAGCACGACGTCCAGCTCGGGGTGATCTGCCGGGTCGGGCCTCGACGCGAACTCCGGTGTTCCCTCCTCGAGCTTGCCGAGACGATTCCGTTCAACGACTGTCGTCACCCGTAGCGACGGGGGAAGATCGCTTTCCTGGTGAGGCTCAGCCGGCGGCGGATTCGGTGCGTCAGCGGTGGCACCGTGGGGCTGCCGACGAACGGTGCCTCGGTCTGGTAGCGGAGCGGATCGATGTCGGTGCCATCGAGGAGGTGGTCGACGACATCGAACAGGAGCGGAGCGGTGGCCCAGTCGCTCGTGTGGCCTCCCGTCGGCCGAGCGTCGAGCGTGGCTTCGCCTCCGTGGTCCCGCCAGCGTTCGAGCAGCGGAATGACCTGCTCGTGATGAACACCGACGTCATCGATGCAGGACTGCACGAACAGGCGCGGCAATGGCCGATCAGGGGGTCGAGTCGAGGCGAGGTGTGAGATCTGTCGAGTGAACGGACGATTGTGCTCGGCGGTCGCATCTCCGTCTGGAACGATCCACGAGACCTCCTTCATCCGGTTCTGGTAGGCGGCGCAGAGGTCGAGGTCGATGTGAGGAACGATGCCCACCGCGCCACGGAGGTCGAGGAGCAGGGCGAACTTGATCGCTGCCGTGGCCCCCATCGACGAACCGATCGTGATGGCGCGCTCGGGTCCCACGCCTTGACGTTGCATGATGCGCTCGATGATGGAGACCATCGATCGCTCGACGAAGAAGTCCCCAGCTCGACCCGTGTAGTAGGTGCCGTTGTCGAACGGCCCATACGAGTCGCAGAGGAAGAGCCAGTTGTGTCGCTCGTCGCGGCCCAACATCTTCATGCGGTGGAAGTACCCCTGGAACTGGTCTCGATAGGGTCTCGCATTGCCCCACGCGCCGAAGAACGCGCTGAAGTGGATGACGAGGTCCGTCGCTCCCTCATGCGGAATGTGCACGAATTCGAAGGGTCGTCCTTGGTCGTCGTGGTGCGTCTCGGGGGGCGGGAGAGGGCTCGGTGGTGACGGTGACGTGACGATGTTGACACCGTAGTTGACCACCACGAGGCGTCCTTGGACGTTGTCTCGGGTGTCCGACAGCCCGCCGTCACTCAGTCCTGCTCGAGAGGCGGTGACTGGCCCCTGCGCAACACCCTCCGGAGGTCAGCGAGCTCGGAGGAACCGAGCGACGCCGTAATCGCTGCCGTCCAGAATGCTGCGAGCCCCAGCCCCGCACCCAGGATCAACGTCGGCCAGGGCTCCAACGAGAGCGCGACAACACCGACAACGACGGCGATCTGCGCGGCGGCCGGCAGGGCGATCGGTAGCACCGATCTCCGCACGAACTCGCGAGTCGTCAGTCCCGCGGTTCGCAGGAACGGCCGGCCGAGCAGGGGCAGGAGGAGCAGCGCGCCCACGATCGTGGCCTGGAACACGCCGACGATGCCGACGACGTGCACGAGAAGGATGCTCAAACCCAGGTTGGCGACGATGGCCACGGCCGCGGCCCGCAAGATCGTAGACGCGTGACCCATCCCCAGCAGCATCTGGGACCCGACGGCAATCGGTGCGGCGAGCGCGACGGCGATGACCGCGACGCTCGCCAGGCCAGCAGCATCGGCGTACTCGGGGCCCACCCACACCTGGACGATCGCCGGGCTCAGCAGGGCAATCGTGATGATCACGGGGACGGTGGCCAGCATCGAGTAGCGCGTTCCTCGCTCGGCGAGCTCTGCGATCCCCGTTCGGTGCTCCCGTGCATCGAGCCAGGAGGAGGCGGGAACAACGGCGTAGGACGTCGCGCCGAGGATGCCGTCGGCGCCCGCCTGGAGCTGCGTGGCGATCTCGACATAGGTCACCGCGGCCGGACCGAGCACCGCGCCGACGATCACCCGATCCATCGTGCGCTGGAGGACGCCCAGCGGGCGGAGCACGGCCACCGATCGTCCGTAGCGGAGGAGGCCGAGGTGGTGGTGGCGGGGGGAGCGGACGAGGAAGTGGGGAACGAAGCGCCAGAGCACGACGAAGGTGAGCCCGGCCGCCACGGCTGTTGCCGTGGCCGAGGCAGCGGCGACGATCACGATGTCTCCGGTGACGAGCGCGGTGATCGAGGCGGCGGCGATGACCGCCGTCCGTCGGAACATGTCGACCCAGCGTGAGAGGTCAACCCGGTTCAGTCCTTCGAGGCTGGCTTCGAGCGAGTTGATCATCAGGTCGAACACGATCTGTACCGAGAAGATGACGATCGCGGTCCGGAGGGGACCGACGAGGTCGGCGGGCGTTCGGAAGAGCCAGGGCAGCACGAACGGACCGATCAGGGCGAGAGCCAACCCGCCGATCAGACCCAGTCCTGTGCACAGCTGCAAAGAGGCCGTTATGGCACGGCGCAGTCCGTCTTGGTCATCGACCGCCGAGCGTGCCGCGACATCGCGGGTGGTCGCGACGACGACGCCCAGGTCGCCCAGCGAGAACCAACCGGTGGTCGCCGAGAAGGTGCTGAGCAGCACCCACGTGCCGAACGCCTCCTGACCCAGGCCGCGGAGCAGCAGTGGCAGCGAGATGAACGCCACCACCATGGCCCAGAGGTTGGCGATGCCGCTGGATGCGGTGTTGACCAGGACTTGGCGCCGGAACGGCCTGCGGGGAACGGTCAAGTGCCGTCCCGACGCGACCGATGGTGACGGTAGTATCCGGCTGGCATCAGGGCCCCATACTCGCGCAGGAGGGATGGTAGAGGGTGACCGGCAACCTGCAGACCATGTCCATCGTCAGTCGTTGCCGGAGCGCGCTGCGTCAGGCTCGTCGAGTGACGCGCGGCGCCCGCGGCCTTGGTCCATCGGTGACTGCCTCGTGGGCGTGGTCACAGCGTCCGGGCCAATCGGCTGACGAAGGCCCGATCGAGAACTCGAGCTTCACCTGGGTGATGGCTGCCGACGACCTCACCACGAGTGTTCTTGTGCACAACTACTGGTCCGATGCCTATGGCATCGACAACCCTTCGTTCTCGGCATCGTTGCTCGATCTGGCCGGCACGGTGATCGCCAGCTGGACGTTCGACCTCGAGGCGGACGCGACGGTCACCATCGATGTGCGCTCGGTGTGTGCGGACAACGGAGTTGCGCTCCCGTTCGAGGGCCAATTGCTCCTTCGGCACCACCACGACAAGCTCGCCCCGTCTCGACCGATCCAGCACTACGCCGACTACGTGCACGACGACGGTGAGTCCAGCGGGGTGCACGGTCAATACGGATTCCAAGATCGGCCGCTGGCCCAGGGCGTTGGCAGCATGCGGGTCGAGAGCGGCGACGGGCGACGGACGGCGATCGTGGTGCACAACGCGTACGTGGGACCAGGTAGCCCATCGCGGATGCGCGCCGAGGTGGAGGTCTTCGCCCACGACGGCCGGCACCGACGAGTGGCGATCGACGCATTGGACGCCGGCGCGTCCTGCACGGTGTGGCTCGACGAGGTGTTCGCTGGACTCGAGGAGTTCCTCGGCGGCCGCCCCGGCCACGTCCTGGTCGATCTCCCGTGTCCGTCTTCGCGGATCTTCACCTACATCACCTTCCCGCCGGATGATCGGCTCGTGGTCAACCACGGAACCGTCGACCGGCGGGTGCAGCAGGACTCGGGAATCCCGGCACGTTGGTCGCCATCTCGGCCGGTGCTCTCGTTGTTCGCTCGGTGCGACGAGCACCATGACACGGTCATCGGTCTGCCGAACCTCTGGGGTCCGACGCGTTCGGCGTACGACGCGCAACTCGACGTCTACCAGTCGGACGGCGCACTGGTCACGACCGAACGGCACAGGGTTCCGGTTGGTGGGTTCTTCGAACGTCGCCTGAGCGAGGTCCTCGAGCACGCCGGAGTCGCCGGGGAGTTCCTGGGCAGTGTCGAGGTTCGGTTGCTCGCTCCCTCTGGGGTCGACGAGATGCCGCTGGTGTTCGATGGTCTGGTTGCACTTCTCCGGGATGGCGCCCTGAGCGGCGAGGTGCAGGTCGGAAGCGACTTCTACAACGCCGCGGTTCCGGAGACCAGCCGCATGCCCGACATCCGGCGCACCCGCATCTTCGGACGAGTCGCCACCGGGAGCGGTCGGCGGACATGGATACACCTTGCCTATCCGGTCGGGCAGGACGCGAAGCTCGAACCGTCCGCGACGCTGTTGACCCTGCTCGATCTGGACGGCCGACAGGTCGGCACGAAGGAGATCGCGTTGGCGCCGCACGGTTCCGTGTCGGCGTCCCTCGACGATCTGTTCCCCGATGCCGAAGCCGAGCTCGCTCCATCTGGTGTCGGAGTCCTGCGAGTACGGGACACCACGGCGCGGGTCTTCGGATTCGCCGCCCGCGAGGTCGACGGTGCGCAGACCGTCGCCATCGACCACCTCACCGGGGGCTGACTCGCACGTGTCCTTGCCTCCGGTGAGCGTGGTGCTGCCCACGCTGAACGAACGTCATCACATACGCGACTGCCTCGACTCGCTTCTGGCCCAGGACTACCCGAACCTGTCCGAGATCCTGGTTGTGGACGGCGGCTCCAGCGACGGCACCGTCGAACTGGTGCAATCGATCGGAGCGCCAGTTCGTCTGGTCGAGAACCCTCGCGTGACGGCGGCTTCGGCGATGAACATCGGTCTCGCCGAGGCCACGAACGATCTCATCGTGCGCGTCGACGCGCACACGCTCTACGCCACGGACTACGTCGCGGCATCGGTCGACGCGCTCCAGACGAGTGGCGCGGACTGGATCGGTGGGCAGATGCGTGCGGTCGGCGTCAGCGTGTTCGGTCGAGCCGTCGCGGCCGTGACCTCCTCGCCCTTCGGGGTCGGCCCCGGCCGGTTCCACTACGCGACCGAAGCACAAGATGTCGAGACGGTCTACCTCGGGACCTTCGACCGGACCATCGTGGCGGAGGTGGGCGGCTATGACGAGGTCGACCTCCAATGGGCGGCCGAAGATCAGGAGCTCAACTTCCGGTTGCGGCGAGCGGGCCGGCGCGTCCGCCTCGACCCCTCGATCCGGTCGTGGTACTTCCCGCGACAGACGCCACGGGCGTTGTGGCGCCAGTACTTCAACTACGGCATGTGCAAGGCATCCACGCTCCAGAAGCACCGGCAGCTGCCGTATTGGCGACCGCTGGTGCCCGCGGCCATGGTGGCGGGTGTCGCCGGGGTGGCGGTGGCCGGCGTGGCCCAGCGACGTTGGTCCTGGGTCTTGGGTCCCTCGGTTGCGTATCTCGTCGGCATCGCTCCCATCGCCGTCAGGCTCGGAGAGGAGCCGGGAGTGGCCCCGCACCGAGCATTCGGCGCGATCGCCATCTGTCACTGGTCATACGGCCTCGGCTTCTGGTGTGGAATGGGCCGCATCCTCCGTCGCCAGCCCTTCGACGCCCAGCCGAGGCGACCTCGCTGATGCCGCTGCCGAACCCCGACCGCTTCGAGGAGTACGCCCGCAAGGGAGCGGACCTCCTGCTTCGTGCCATCGCTTCCGCGCCCGAGCAGCGCGGCGCGCGCCGATTGCGCGACCAGCACGGCACCGAGCGAGCGACGGGCAAGCGGGTGCTGTTCGTGAGCCCCCGTGATTGGGCCGAGCACGTGCAGTACCAATCAGTTGTGGCGCATGCGCTTCGATTGCGCGGCGCCGACGTGCGGTTCCTGACGTGCGGTGGCGGCCTCGAGATCTGCGACCGCGCCAACACCTATGAAGCTCCGCCGATGCCATGTCGGAGCTGCACCCGCTACGTCGAAGACTCCCTCGATGCCCACGGGTTCCCGCGCTCGTCGATCCGCACCGGGTGGGAGCCACTCGATGAGGGTTCGTGGCCGGCGATCGATGAGATCTCGATCAAGGGTTTGGCCGACGTGTCCGACGGTTACCTGCCGCTCGGTCAACTCGTCGACATCCCGCTCAAGTGGTTCTTGTGCGCCGCGGATATCGAAGGGGACCCGATGGCAGGGGTGACCACCCGTGCCTTCCTCCGGTCCGCTCGTCGCATCGGCCGCGGGCTGCGATCAGCTCTGGATGAGCAACGGCCGGACGTCGTGATCTTGTTGTCCGGGCTGTTCTTGTTCGAAGGAATCGCGTGGGCGCTCTGCCGGGAACGCGGCATCGATGTCGTGACCTACGAGCGGGCCTTCCTGCAGGAGACGCTGGTGTTCCACCGGGGGGCTCCTGCTGGTTTCTACGACTTCTCCGATGACTGGGTGAGGTGCCAGCGCCCACTCGAGGCCTCCGAGGAGGAGGAGCTCCTCACCTACCTCGCTCGTCGGCGAGAGGGTCAGGCGTTCGACCAGTTCTGGAAGTTCGAGGAACAAGAGGTTGCCGCGAGTGAGGGACGGCTTGCCGTCCTCTTCACCAACCTCACCTGGGACACGGCGGTGATCGGGCGGGACGCGGCTTTCGACGGCATCCGCACCTGGATCGACGCCGTGGTGCAGGCGTTCGCAGCCCGCCCAGGGCACCGTTTGATCATCCGGGTCCACCCGTCCGAGCGACACCTACCGGGAAAGCGAACGCGGGACTCGCTCGAGGACTATCTGAGGGAGCGATTCTCCGAACTGCCGACGAACGTGACCGTGATCGGCGCGAACGACATGACGAGCTCGTACCCGATCATGGACGCGGCCGATGTGGGCCTGGTGTACACGTCGACCACCGGAATGGAGCTCGCGCTCTCCGGAACCCCCGTCATTGTCGCCGGGGAGACACACTACCGAGGCAAGGGCTTCACGCTGGACGTGGCCGACGAGGTCGACTTCCTGTCGACGCTCGACGCGGTGCTGGCCGACCCGGCGTCGTTCGTCCCCGACGTGCAACGCGCTCGCGAGTACGCGCACTTCTTCTTCTATCGGGCGCCCATCGCCGCACCCGGTGTCGTGGAGCCGTTCCCTGGTCTGGCTCGGCTGACCGTCGACGACCTCAGTGAGCTCTTGCCTGGCAAAGATCCAGAGCTCGATCGCATCTGCGACGGGATCCTCGACGGGCTGCCCTTCGTCGAGCCGTAGGCTCCTCAAGGCGGTTGCCGCTCCGGCGAACCTCCTATTCGCCGACGGTCCGCTCGAAGAGCCACCACGTCACATCGTCCCAGCCCTGGTCCTTGCTCAGGAACCCGGTGCCAACCTGGCGTAGCTCATCGTCGAAGGTCTCGGCGAACAGGCGTCCGTAGTCGCGCTTGAAGAGCGCTCCTTCGTGGCCGTGGTAGGGCACCTCGACCGTTTCGTCAGCGAAGTACTCGCCGCAGAGCACCCAACGCGACGATGTTCGGACCATCTCGGCCATGACATCGGGAAGCGACTCGTCCGGCTGGTGGATGAGCACGCCCATCGTGAACACGAGGTCGAACCAGCGATCGCGAAAGGGGAGCTCGCGTCCGGGGCTCCACACGGCGTTGGCCTCGGGCAGGCGCTCGTGCAGGCGCCTGATCGCCTTTCGGTTGATGTCCACTCCGTACACCGATCCGGGTGGCAGCAGCGGGGTGAGCCATTCGAGGTTCCCGCCGACGTTGCAACCGATCTCAAGCGCGGACGCGAAGCCATACGTGCGCTGCAACGTGGTCCAGAACTCGCCACGAACGGTGTAGGCACCGGCGTTGCGGTCCACGTAGTCATCGCCGAAGTCACCCGCCCACAGCTGTTCGAGCCGCTGCGCTTCCCCGCGTGGCATGGATGAAGAGGTCATGGTTCCTACCTTCGTACAGGCACGCCGTGCGCACCTAGATGGGCTCTGGCTTCCCGTGGTGTTTGTTCGGTGAAGTGGAAGATGCTCGCGGCGGCGATGGCTGACGCGTCGCCGATGGTGATCGCTTGCAACATGTCGTCGAAGGATCCGGCGCCGCCGCTGGCCACCACCGGCACCGATACGGCGGCGGTCACGGCCTTGATCGTCTCGATGTCGTAACCGGTCATCGTTCCGTCGCGATCGATGGATTGGAGGATGATCTCTCCCGCACCACGCGCCTCGAGCTCCTGGGCGAGCTCGACGGGGTTTCGTCCTGTCCTCGTGGTGCCCGACCGGATGATCACCTCTGGCTGACCGTCAGGCCGCGTGCGGGTGTCGATGGACACGACCACGCACTGCGCACCGAAGCGGCGGGCCGATTCGTCGATGAGGTTCGGGTGCTCGATGGTGGCGGTCCCGATGCAGACCTTGTCGGCCCCGACCTGGAGGAGGGCGTGGACGTCCTCGATCGAGGTGACGCCGCCCCCGACGGTGAGGGGCATGAAGCACTCATCCGCGAGTTCGTCGATGAGGGCCGTATCAGGGCCGCGTCCCTGCGCCGTGGCGGTGACGTCGAAGAACACGAGCTCGTCGACGCCACGCATCTCGTAGACCTTGATGGCCTGCATCGGGCTCCCCACCGCTCTCCGAGAGTCGAACTGGACGCCCTTGACGAGCCCGAAGTCCTTGTAGAGCAGCGTGGGCACGATTCGGACCTTGAGCATCTGGTCAGACCGCCAAGAAGTTTCGGAGAACCTGGAAACCGGCTCGTTGGCTCTTCTCCGGGTGGAACTGGACCCCAAAGATGGTGTCATGCTCGATGGCTGACGTGAGCTCACCGCAGTAGGGCGTGACCGCGGCGACGTCGTCGGGATCGGCCGTCACGACGTGATAGCTGTGCACGAAGTAGAAGTCGGTGTGGTCCTCGAGCCCGTGGAAGAGCGTCGCGCCGGCCACCGGTTCCACCGTGTGCCATCCGACGTGCGGGATCC
>JBBQLA010000046.1:0-9990 GCA_038327485.1 Acidimicrobiales bacterium | reverse complement strand
GCCGACGAAGTCGCTCGCCTCCTCGCTATCGAGCTCGGGTGGGACGACGCGGAGGCGGCAGCGTCGGCCGACGAGTACCGCGATTGGTGCGAGGCCGAACGCACCGCAGGTGAGCTGCCTCACGTGTCGCTCTCCGACGCGCTGGCGACTCCGTGACCGCCAGCGCCTCGTTGGGGCCGGGCCGGCCCACGCCACCGATCGCCCTGGGTGGGGACCCTGCTGAGGTGACGACGCACCTGGGCGTGGAACCGGTCGCCGTGCCGGACGTTGTGATCGACCAGTTGCGCTCGGCCTGTGGGGTGGTCACCGTCGATCGAGCCGAACGTGCCGAGGCCAGCCGTGACTGGTGGCCGGTGGCCATGATCTGGGCGCTCGACAATGAGGTCGCCGCGTTGGCGTCGGTGGTGTGCCGACCGACCTCTGCGATCGAGGTCGCAGCGATCGCGACCATCTGCAACGAGCACCGGATCCCGCTGACGGCTGCCGGCGGGCGCTCCGGAGTGTTGGGCAACTCGGTGCCGCTGTTCGGCGGCGTGGTGCTGGACACGTGCGGGCTCGGGGGGATCCGCTCGGTCGACCACACCTCGATGGTGCTCGACGTGGGCGCCGGCACGTTCGGTGATCTGCTCGAGGACGAGCTGCGACGCGACCATCAGGTCACTGTTGGCCACTGGCCTCAGTCGATGCCGCTGGCCACCGTCGGCGGGTGGATCGCCTGTCGCGGCGCCGGCCAGTTGTCGACCCGCTACGGCAAGATCGAGGACATCGTCGTCGGGCTCGACGTCGTTCTGGCCGACGGCACGATGATCACGACCGGCGGCTATCCCCGCCAAGCCGTGGGCCCGGACCTCACACAGCTGTTCGTGGGCTCCGAGGGAACGCTCGGCATCGTGACGGGCGCTCGGCTGCGCCTTCACCCGACCCCCACCGAGGACCGACGATCAGCGTGGGGATTTCCCTCGTTCGAGGCCGGTATCGATGTCATGCGGCGCACCTTGCAGCGCGGTGCGACCCCTGCTGTGCTTCGCCTCTACGACGCCAAGGAATCGGAGCGGAGCTACCACACACCCACCGGCACGGCGGTTCTGCTGGCCATGGACGAGGGTGATCCGGCGATCATCGACGCCATGATGTCGGTCGTCGCCGACGAGGCCGCAGCGTCAGGCGCGGAACGTCTCGACGACTCGCTGGTCGAGCACTGGCTCGGTCGCCGCAACGACGTCGCCGCACTGGAGGAGCTCATCTCGGGTGGTCTCGTGGTGGACACCATGGAGGTCTCGGGCCCGTGGGCCGCACTTCCGGGTATCTACGCTGCGGGCATCGCCGCCATCAAGTCGGTGCCGGGCACGTTGTCGGTCAGCGCGCATCAGTCGCACAGCTACACCGATGGTGGATGCGTGTACTTCACCTTCGCCGGCAAGGTCCCGCCCGAGGAGCGCACCGCATATCACTCGCAGTTGTGGGACGTCGGGGCCCGAGCGATTCTGGCCGCTGGTGGATCGCTCAGCCACCACCACGGCGTAGGGCTGGGACGCAGTCGCTTCGTCGCCGACGCACTCGGTGGGGCATTCGCAGTGTTGGAATCGGTGAAGGAGGCGCTCGATCCTCGCGGAATCCTGAACCCCGGCAAGCTCGGGCTCGGTTCACCGTTCGGAGAGGTACCCGACCCGTGAACGAGCTGCGATGGCCGGCGATCTGGCGGGCCGCAGTATCGGTCTCGATCTTCGTCATTCCGATCGGAGTGCTCCAACGCGTGTTGGTCGACCGCAAGACCATCGAGCGGGGAAGTTCGGCGATCTACCTGATCACCTTCGTCATCCTGGTGCTCGGCATGGTGGCCGGGTTCGGCGCAGCCAAGCTGGCGCGCACCCACGTGCTCCCCAACGGCGCTGCCGCCGGCGCCCTGACCTATCTCATCGCCGAGGTCGCGTCGCTGGTGCGGGCGGCCGTGTTCGGCGGGACCTCGCAGCCGTTCATCGGCGTGATCTACCTCGCCCTGCTGATGGCCACTTGTGGCATGTTTGGGGCGGGGCTGGAACGCCGGTCGAGGGCGCTTCGTGAAGAAGTACCCCGCGACAACGCGCCGAAGCCGGACTGAGGGGGAACAGCAGTGGGTGTATTGGTCATGGACATCGGCACCTCTGCAGTGCGCGCCGCCGTGGTGGAACCGGGCGGAGTGGTGACCCACGAGCGATACGTGGAGTGCTTGCCCGACTCGCCGGCCGCCGGGCTGGTCGAGTTCGACGCCGACGCCTACGCGGAGACCGCGATCGAGGCCGCACGTGCGGTGCTGTCCGAAGTGGGATCGGTCAGCGGTGTGGGCATCTCCACGCAGCGAGCGACCTGCATCGTGTGGGACCGGGCCACCGGGCGCGCCGTGGCGCCGGCCCAGGGCTGGCAGGACCTCCGCACGCTTGGCGACTGTCTCGCGCTTGCCGCAGACGGCCTGCGATTCGCCCCCAACCAGACGGCGACCAAGGCTCGCAACATCCTCGACGCCGTCGATCCCGAGCGCACCCGAGACCTGTGCGTCGGCACTCCTGACGCCTGGCTGGTGTGGAAGCTGACCGAGGGTCGGGTCCACGCGACCGACGCCAGCAATGCGGCGGTCACCGGACTGGCGGTGATCCCCGACTTGGTGTGGGACCAACGCGTGCTCGACGCGCTGCGGGTTCCGCTCGAATCGTTGCCTACCATCGTCGACTCGACCGGGTTCATCGGCGACGCCACTGCTCTGCCGGGCGCGCCGCCCATCATGGGTCTGGCCGGCGATCAGCAGGCAAGCCTCATCGGCCAAGGCGGCGTGCGGCCCGGCGACGCCAAGATCACCTTCGGCACCGGAGGCATGGCCGATGTGTGCCTGGGCACCACTCCCCCGATGGTGGCAGTGCGCGCTCGCCACGGAACCTTCCCAATCGTGTGTTGGCAGCGGGCCGGTGTGACGATGTGGGGCATCGAGTCGATCATGTTGTCGGCCGGCACCAACGTGCAGTGGCTGCGCGACGAGATGGGATTGATCACGACATCGGAAGAGTCCGCGGCCATCGCTTCGCAGTGCGAGACGACCGATGGTGTCGTCTACGTGCCCGCTCAGCTCGGCCTGGGCACACCTCAGTGGGACTACGGGGCCCGCAGCGGACTGTTCGGCGTGACCCGGGGCACGGGCCGCCCCGAGATCGTTCGCGCCGTGCTCGAGGGAGTCGCCCACCGAGGCGCTGATCTGGTCGAGGCCGCCGAGGCAGACGCTGGCATCTCGATCGACGCGTTGCGCATCGACGGCGGGATGAGCGAGAACCCAGTGTTCTGCCAAGCGCTCGCCAACGCGTCGGGGCACCGGGTGGAGGTCGCTCCGCACAAGGAGGCAACTGCCGCAGGCGCAGCGGCCTTGGCCGAGTTGGCGTTGGGCACCTACGCCGACTGGGAAGAAGTCGCCGGCACCTGGACCCCGAGCCGCGTCGTGGAGCCCACCGGCCAGCTCGATCGGGCGCAGTGGAAGCGCGCAGTTGAGCGGGCTGGTCATTGGTACGAGGACCTGAGCGCGCTCGATTTTTGACAACTCATTTTCTGGAGGCGATGAGTTCGCGTTCGGCGACGATTTCGTCGATGCGGGCCTGGAGGAGTTGGGCGTTGTGGCGTTGGGCGCGGTCGCCGAGGTGTTCGCGGGTGTGTCGGTGTTTGCGTCGGGTGGTGCGGGCGGGTTGGTGATCGATCGTTCCGTCTGGTGACGTGAACTGGAACTCGCCGTACTTGTCTCGGGTGAGGGTCCATCCGCCTTCGTGGAGGAGGTGATGGTGGTGATGGCACAACAGGACGAGATTGTCGATGTCGGTCGGGCCGTTGTTCTCCCAGTATTCGATGTGATGGGCGACGGTCCACCCGACGGGGCGGTCACACCCGGGGAACCGACACCCGCTGTCACGTGCGGCCAACGCTCGGCGCTGGGCTCGGTTGGCCAAGCGGATGGTGCGACCCATTTTGAGGTCGACGTGGTTGTGGTCGAGGAGCATCGTGTGGAGCTCGGCCCCGCAGAACAGCTTGGCGATGGCCGCTGGTGGCAGCACACTTCCCGTGTCGGTGAACCCGACACCAGAACGGAGTTGGTCGCTGTCGATGGTCACGTTGACCGACGTCTTCGGACCGGTGGTGCAACGCAGGTCGACCGCGAACGCTCGGTGGATGATCTCGTTGAACGCGTCACTCCGGCGTTGGGTGGCCGTCGCGTCGAACACGAGGGTCGGGTCGGCGTTGGTGGCGGCCTGGTCGAGATCGCGTTGCTCCCCGACGAGTTTCTCGATCAGCCCGGCCAGCGCCGCTCCGGCGTCGGGTTCCAACACTGCGTCGAGTTTCCAGGTGCCGTCCAACAGTTGGGAGAGGTGCAGGGAGCGTTTGCGGTGCCGGCGGGTGGTGTCGTCGGCTCCTTCGTCTTGCTCAGCGAGCAGCGTCCATTGCTGGCAGACGACAGCGAAGTCATCCGCGCTCAGATCGACAGCGAACGCGGCGAGCACAGCCAGATCGGCAGCGAATCGTTCAGTCGCCCACCCGACATCCAGCTTTGCCATCAAGCCGACGTGGTCTGCGGTGATATCACCCGACGCGAGCAGTCCGAGCAGCGTCGTGTGTTTCGCGAGGAACCGTGCAGTCTTCAACGATCTTGATGCACTCACAGCGCGGAGACCGGTGTTTCGTTTCAGCCACGCTGTCGGCGACGACGACCCGTCGACAGTCCAGTCCAACGACTCAGCGAACCGGTGGAACACGACGGCTTGGGTGGCGTCGAGCACCGAGCGCAACTCAACCAACGCCGACGCCCACTCCAGCAGATCCGCGCTGCCCAGCAGATCCACACTGTCGGCCCCGCCGGCCAACGATCTCAGTTCTGCCATCGATGACTCGAACATGTGTACGACTCTAACAGCACATCACGCGAACCGCACCAAGAAATCCGTCACCCGGTCGTGGTGGTCGTCCCGTTCAGGGACGGGCATCCCGACGCGATCAGTGCGTTGAGCCGACCGAGCGAATCGCGGATCTCCGGCGACCAGCCCGACAGCGCCACCAGGTCCGGCCCCGATGCGCTGCGGTAGTACCGACGCAGATCCCAGCCGACGGCGCGCAGCGGGGCGGTGTAGTGCTGTGACATCCACGCCCCGACCTTCTTGATGTCGGCGACCACCGGCTGCGAGCCCGACAGCGCGGAGGTGGCCAGCGCCTGATAGTCGTTGGCGATGGCCTCGATCTGCGTCGGCGTGGATCCACCGCTCTCGGCGGCGAGTTGGTCGGCGATGAGTGGCGCCAGCGTCGCGCAGATCGACGTGGAAGCCGACGGGGCCGCATCGGTCACCGGTTGTTCTCCGGCACCGCACACTTCCTGCGCGTACACCAAGATGTTGCCGAGGTAGTCGGGCACGGCCGTGCCGAGCAGCACTCCGTCGGCGGGGTCCTGAGCCTCGAGTGCGGCGATGTCACCACCACGAGCGGTGAGCGCATCGGAGAGCGACGAGACCGCGGCGACGTATTGCAGCCAATCGGTTTGGGCTTGTTGATCCACCGGTCGGGTGGCGAAGCCGACCGCCACGTAGTTCTTCCAGTCCTTCACGTACTCGAGGAGCTGGGCAGGGGTGTAGTTGTCGATCGAGTCGAGCTGGCGGGCGGCCCAGTTGGCTTCGTTCTTGCAATGCGGTGTGGACGCATCACCGACGAGCGAGACCGAGATGACGGCGGAATCGCCACCCGAGTCGGCCGGAGACGGCACATCCTCGGTCGACGTGGAACCAGAGTCGGAACCGGAACCGGAACCGCTGGAACCGGCGCCGCCGGTGTCTCCCGTGGCGGCGAGTGCCGTGGTCGTGCTGCGATTCTTCGCCGCGGAGCGTGGTGGATCCTCGCGGGAACAGCCGGCCCCGACCACTCCCACCAACACGATCACCGCAACGAACACATGACCACGACGCAGATGCACCAGCCCATGGTGGCAGGTGGCGACCCCTACGATGACGGCACTGTGAACGACCAGGCGAACACTTCCCTCGACGACGACTACGAACGCGCCGGCTTCAGCGGCAGCATCGGCTGGGGTGCCCGTCCGGCAGTCGTCGTGATCGACATCTGCCGCGCCTACCTCGACCACGATTCACCGCTCTACGCGGGGGTCGAAGACGCCGTGGCCTCGGCGGCACGACTCGTGGCCGCCGCCCGCAGTGGCGGTCACCCGGTCATCTTCACCCGTGTCGAGTTCGAGCCGGGCGGGGCGGACGGGGGCATCTTCTACCGAAAGGTGCCGGCGCTGAGCAGCTTCGATCGGGGCAACCCGCTGGCCGAGTTCGTTGCCGACCCCGCTCCCCTGCCCGGCGAAGTCGTGGTCACCAAGCAGTACGCGTCGGCGTTCTTCGGCACCACGCTGGCCGCCACGCTGACCGCCACGGGAATCGACACCCTGGTCATTTGCGGCCTCTCGACGTCGGGCTGTGTTCGGGCCACTGCCGTCGACGCCTGCCAGTACGGCTTCCGTCCCATGGTCGTCAGCGACGCGTGCGGGGATCGGGCGCCCGGGCCTCACGAGTCGAACCTCTTCGATCTGGCCGCCAAGTACGCGGACGTCGTGACCGAACGCGAAGCAGTCGCCCGACTGGGGTGATCCTTCGAGCAGATCTGCTACGTTCCGCTCAGCGGAACCGCGTTCCTTAAGCGGTCGAGCTCGACAGACAGTTCAACCAGAAGGCGTGGCTACGATGGTCGATCGGCTCACCGCCGAGCTCCTGCTCGATGATCTGACACCCGACGAACGAGCCCGCGCGGAGCGGGTGGAGTCGGTACTGCCGGCGCTACGCGACGCCGCTGTCGAGGCCGATCGGTTGGGCGAGTTCCCACGTGGCCACGTGGCCACGTTGTCTGGCGCCGGGCTGCTCGGGCTGGTCGTTCCCACCGAGTTCGGCGGGCTCGGTGGCGGCCTTCGCGATCTCGCCGCGGCGACCTTCGCCATGGGGACTGCGTGTCCGTCGACGGCACTCGCTTACTTCTTCCAATGCTCCTCGGCCTCACGCGGACTGCTCCCCCTCGAGGCCGCCGCAGCCGGGCTGTTCACCGACCCCGCCGAAGCGACCCTGGTCGAAGCGTTCGCGACACGGTTGCTGGAACGACTGGGCCACGGTGGCCGCTGGATGGCCAACTTCGCGTCGGAGTCGGCCAAGTCATCGACCGCCAACATCACCATCTCGACGACCGCGACCGAAGCCGACGGCGGATGGGTGCTCAACGGCGTGAAGGCATTCGGGTGCGCCACCGGCGTCGCCGACGACTA
The DNA here is from genome assembly GCA_038327485.1 of Acidimicrobiales bacterium. GTDB lineage: Bacteria > Actinomycetota > Acidimicrobiia > Acidimicrobiales > Microtrichaceae > JBBQLA01. The sequence continues at coordinate 2,693 of JBBQLA010000046.1, read as the reverse complement.
CCTCGTCACGGCCAAGCTCCCCGGCGGCGACACCGCCGAATACCTCGGTGTCTTCCTGGTCGACAGCGCGGCCGAAGGGGTCTCGGAACGCACCCGCTGGGACGCCATCGGCATGCGGGCCTCGGCCACCCACGGCATCGTGCTGCGCGATGTGTTCGTGGCCCACGACGACGCGCTGGCCCTGCCGGGCGCCTTTGTGAAGATGATGCAGATGAGCCGGGGCAGCTTCGTGGGCAGCCAGCTCGCCGGCACCGCTGTCTACGTCGGCGCCGCGCACGCGGTCTACGACTTCACCATGGCGCACCTCACCACCACGAGGTTCGCCGATACCGGCGAGTCGATCGGAACCGCGCCGTTCCAACAGCAGCTGGTCGGCCAGATGCGCACCTCGCTCGACACCGCACTGCTGTGGCTGAAGCGACAGATCGAGCTCGAGACGTCCGATCCTCCGATCTGGCCGAAGGACGCAGTCGTGCGGAACTGGCGGTTGGCCAAGGGCGCGATCTCCGAAGCCGCCTTCGACGTGGGCGTCAACGCGCTGAAAGCCTGCGGCACCTCCAACACCGTCAACTCCGGCATGGTGGCCCGCTCGCTGCGCGACCTGTCGATGGGTCTCGTGCAGGCCTTCCCACCGGAGAAGGGCCGGCTCGAAGCGGCGTCGTCGTTGGTGACCGGTACTGAGTCGACACAGTTCGGCGCCCGCGCGTGACCCTGGCCGACGACCTGGTGTCGATGATCGGCGTGTGGCACGACCACCTCACCGCCCACGATCCCGACGGCTCGAACGTGCTCGACGACCTCCACGGCGGGGTGCCCGGTCCGTTTCCCTACGACAACCTGGTGTACGTCGACTTCGACCCCGAAACCGGCGAGTACCGGCAGACCAATGTGGCCTTCCGCGGACGCGATCCCCACGTGCGCACCTTCGAAGCCGACGTGGCCGACGGCATCCTCCGCTTCCGTCGCCTGGGGCCGGAGGCACCACACCACGTGGGCATCTCCGCCGGGCCCGGACTGATCTGGTTCGTGTCGGAGTCGGTCCTCGACGACGGACTGCGCCGCTACTGCGAACCCGACTTCATCACCGTGACCGGAGAAGCTCGCACCCGCGACACCGTGTTGTGGCGACATGGCGCGCTGGCCCGCACCCTGCACGTCGACGGGACCCGCCTCACCGCCGACACCTCACGGCGCCACGAGCTCGATCCTCGCGGCCCGAGCGATTCGTGCCACGAGGCCCGCGCCTCGACCACGCACTACCTCGAGGAGCATCGATGACCGACACCACCATCGGACCGGCCACGATCGAGCTCGGACCGCAGCTCAACCTGATCGACGGCGAGTGGGTCGAGCCGTCGATCGAGCTCGATGCCTGGATCGAAGATCCCAACACCGGTGCCTCGGTCCAGCAGCAGCGCGCCACCGACCCAGCCGACATCGACGCCGCGCTGAGCGCGGCGTGGCGGGTGCACACCTCCGGCGAGTGGCAGTCGCTCGGGGCGGCCGGTCGAGCCGAGCGCCTGTTCGCGTTGGGCGCGGCGCTCGAGGCCGAAGCGGGCGACGTGGCCCGTCTCGAAGCGGCCGAGTCGGGTGCACCCATCGGCATCACGTCGATGCTGAGCTTCATCGTGCACGCTGCGTTCGGGTTGGCGGGCGCCCAGATCAACGACGGTATCCTGTCGGCGCGCTTCGAAGGACCCACTGGTCGCGACGTCGAGGTCGAGCGGTTCGGCTGGGGTCCGGCGGTGCTGCTGTGCCCGTGGAATGCGCCGGCGCCGATGGCCGCCCACAAGGCCGCTTCCGCCCTGGCCGCCGGGTGCCCCATCATCATCAAGCCGCCCGAGCGGGTCCCCCATGGCACCGCCGCGATCGCCGCCGCCGCGCAACAAGTGGGCATTGCGGCCGGCGTCATCCAGCTGGTGCACGGCGGGCCCGACGTGGGCGCCGCGCTGATCGGCGATCCCCGGTGTCGAGTCGTCAGCTTCACCGGCGGCACCGTGGGCGGTCGAGCCATCGCCCACCAGTGCGCCGAAGGGCTCAAGCCGGTTCAGCTCGAGCTGGGCGGGCACTCCCCGCTCGTCGTACTGCCCGACGCCGATCTCGACCTGGCCGCCGACGCCGCTGTCGCACTGCTCACCACCCTCAACGGTCAGTGGTGTCGGGCCCTCGGGCGCCTCATCGTGCCGGCCGTGCTCCACGACGCCCTGCTCGACGCCATCGGTGAGCGGCTCTCACAGCTGCGGCTCGGTCACTCGCTGGCGCCGACCACACAGATGGGCCCCATCGTGTCGTCGGCTCACTTGGCGCTGCTGCACTCCACGATCGCGGAGCTGGCCAACCACGGCGGCACCGTCCAGTCGTGGACCGCGCTCCCCGGCGGCGACTTGTCGAAGGGCAACTGGCTGGCCCCGACCCTCATCACCGGCGTCGACCCGTCGTTCACCGGCCACGAGATCTTCGGTCCGGTGGCGACAGTGCACCCCTACGAAACTGTCGACGACGCCATCGCCCTGGCCAACGGCACCGACTACGGGCTCGAGGCGTACGTCGTCGGCACCGATGAAGATGAGGCCATGGCTGCCGCCCGGCGAATCATCGCGGGTGGCGTGAAGGTCAACGGCGCCTCGCCCATGAGCCTGCACCTCATGGCCCCCCGGCCGGCGTGGGGCATCTCGGGCCTGCACGACGAAGGC
>JBBQLA010000045.1:0-10071 GCA_038327485.1 Acidimicrobiales bacterium | reverse complement strand
GATTTCAGGCGAGGTCGGCGCCCTGCCGTCGTCGCCCAACCAATTGAACGGAGCCGATCATGGCTGAACTGCCCGAGCTGGAGATTTTTCGCCGCGACCTCGACAAGGAACTGTCCGGCAAGAAGGTGAAGACCGCCGAGGTGACGCTCCCCGCCGCGGTGAAGGCCAACACCAACAAGCGGGTGTTCGCCTCGAAGATCGAGGGCGCCAAGTTCGGTTCGGTGCGTCGAGTGGGCACGCTGCTCGTGGCGCAGCTGGACACCGAAGAGGTGCTGTGCATTCGTCTCGGCTATCAGGGCCGTCTGTCGCGAGCGCAGAACAAGGACGTTGCGCCCAAGGGGCTCGCCGTGACCCTCACGTTCACCCAGCACGGTGGTCTCCGCATGATCGACACCGGCAAGTCGTCGGAGATGTGGGTGTGTCCGCCTGAGGATGTCGCCGGCGTGACTGGTGATCTGGGGTTCGACCTCATCGAGGAGCCGGTGTCGTGGACGGCGTTCGGCGAGAAACTCCTCCGCCGTGACGGCAAGCTCAAGTCGATCCTGATGGACAGGACCTTTCTGGTCGGTGTCGGTCCGATCTACTCCGACGAGATTCTCTTCGATGCCGGTCTCCGCTACGACCGCACCCCGCAGACCTTGTCGACCCAGGAGATCCGCCGCCTGTACCGCTCGACGATCGAGGTCATCCACGAGGCGCTGAAGTACAACGGCACCAGCCTGGAGCCCGACGGGTTCGTCGACCTGTTCGGCAAGAAGGGCACCTACGGCGACCATCTGACCGTGTACGGGCGTGAAGGACTGATGACGCCGAGGGCCCGCGGCCCGGTGGTCAAGACGAAGTTCGGTTCCGGCTTCACCTACTACTGTGCACAGACCCAGATGTAGCTCTGGCGACTGGGAGATCGGGTGTTCCTCAAGACTCTGCAGATCAAGGGATTCAAGTCGTTCGCGGATGTCGCGACGTTGGAGCTCGAACCAGGAGTGACTGTCGTCGTCGGGCCGAACGGCTCGGGCAAATCCAACGTTGTCGACGCCATCGGGTGGGTGCTCGGCGCCCAAGCGCCCTCAGCAGTGCGGTCGCAGAAGATGGACGATGTGATCTTCGCCGGATCGACCAAACGTCCAGCGTTGGGTCGGGCCGAAGTGTCTCTCACGATCGACAACACGTCTCGAATACTTCCGATCGACTTTCTCGAGGTCACGATCAGCCGCACGCTGTTCCGGTCCGGTGACAGTGAGTACGCGATCAATGGCGTGGCCTGTCGGCTGCTCGACATCCAGGAGCTGCTCAGCGACTCGGGTGTGGGCCGCCAGCAACACGTGATCATCTCGCAGGGCCAGATCGACGCCGTCCTGAACGCTCGCCCCGAGGATCGCCGGCTGATCATCGAGGAAGCGGCCGGCGTGCTGAAGTTCCGTCGTCGCAAGGAGAAGGCCGAACGCCGTCTCAGCGCGACCGAGGCCAACCTCACCCGCATCCAGGATCTCCTCCGCGAAGTCCGTCGGCAGCTCCGGCCGCTGGAGCGACAAGCCGACGCGGCCAAGCGGCACGGCGCCGTGGTCGCCGAGCTCGATGCCCTCCGCTTGTACCTGGCCGGTCGCGAGTTGGTCCGACTGCGCACCACGCTGGCGGCGTCGATCGCCGAACAGGGCACCACCCGGAGCACAGAGCGGGAATGCCGCAGCGCCCTGGCCCGACTCGACACCGCCGTGCTGGCGACCGAGGCCGAGCTGTCCGCAATGGGCGGTGGTGACTTCTCCGATGCTCTCCTCCGCCACGAATCGTTGCTCGAGCGTGGGCGCGGCCTGGGTGCGGTGCTCGATGAACGTCGACGCGGACTCGAACGGGAGCGCTCGGCGTCGGTCGATCAAGCGCTGGTGGCGTCACTCGAAGCGGAATCGGCTCAGCTCGCCTCCGAGCTCTCCGCCTGCGACGCCGACGTGGCCGCCACCGCAGTTGATCAGTCCCGTCTGGCCGAGGCCGAATTGGAGTTGGTCGCGGCCCGTGAGCGGTTCGACGCCGACTGGGCCGAGGGCGTGGCTGCCGCCACCGGCGAGGCGGCCGAGGTCCGTGCCGAAGCGTCAGCTGTGCGCTCTGCGCTGGAGCGCGGCGCCATCGACCGGCGCCGCCTCGAAACCCAACAGTCCACGCTCGCCGGTCGTGAGCGCCGCCTCGAGACCGAGGCCGAGCGATCCGGCGCCGAACACGCGGCCGCTGCGGCGTCGCTCGCCGAGCTCGCCACGTCGCTGCCGGCGGCGCGTCAATCGGCACTCAACGCGGCCGCTGCGCTGATCGAGGCCGAGACCGTGGCAGACACGGCAACCGCAGAACGACACCGGTGGTTAGCACGGGCCGAAGCGCTGGCCTCGGCGCTCGACGAAGCCCGCAGTCGCGCCGGCGCCGAGCACTTGGCCGGCCTCGACGGGGTGGTGGGGACCCTGCTCGACGTCATCGAGATCGACGCTGGATGGGAAGCAGCGGTGGAGGTGGCCCTGGCCGATGCGCTGGGCGCCGTCGTGGTCGAGAGCCCTGCCGCTGCCCGGCGAGGTCTCGAGGAACTCGTCGGAGCTGGTCGTTCCGGCGCGCTCGTAGCCCTCGGGGTGACCCGGCGGGCTCGCACCGCGCCCAGCGTAGGGGAGTCGGTTCGTGCGCATGTGCGGTCGAACCGATCCGACGTCGACGGGTTGCTCGATTCGCTCATCGGTCACGCCGTCCGCGTCGAGGGCGACTGGACCGCTGCGATCGATGTGGCCATCAGCCATCCCGATGCCATCGTGGTCACCAGCGCAGGCGACCGTTTCGGCTCGACGGGCTGGGCGGTCGGCATCAGCGGATCGGGTGCGACCGGCGCGGCGCTGGCCGAGGCGACCGAACAAGCCGAACGCACGGCCTCAGCCGCGGACGAAGCCGTGACCCGGGTGTCGTCGTGCCGCGCCGACAACGAACTGGCCCGAGCACGTGACACCGAGTTGACCCGTGCGCTGCAGGCCGCAGAGTCGTCGCTCGAGACGTCGGCCGCGGGAGTCGAGCGACTCGTTCGCGAGCGAGCAGAGGCCGCGCAGGAGTCCGAGACGCTCAGTTCGCACCTGGCCGATCTTGATCAGCGGGCCGTGGTCGAACGCGAACGACTGGCCTCGCTCGAAGCGCGCCTGCCTGCGCTCGAGGAGATCGAAGCAGCCCGCAGTGATCGCGAGCGTGCCGTGGTGTTGGCTCGGTCAGAGCTCGACGAGCGGGCTTCGGCTGTCGGGGTCGTGCGCAGCGATGTCGAGGTGAAGCTGGCCTCGACTGCGGAACGGCGGCGCTCGCTGGTCAGTCGGATCGCAGCGCTCGACGGCCGACTGAGCCGTCACGAGGTCGAGCGACTGGTGGCGGCTCGTCATCGGCTCGAGCTCGATGCGCGGGTTGAGGTGGTCGATGCGCTGATCGATGTGGTTCGGGGACGGCTCGGAGTGATCGAGGCGGCCGTCGAGGAGCTTCGGGGCATTCGTCGTCGCCAGGCGGAGCGGACGCGGCTCGTGGCGTCTCGACTCGACGGGCTTCGACGCGAACGATCCGAGCACGAACGCGAGCTCGAAGTGGCCCGGGAACGTCTGCAGCGGGCCGAGATCGCCGACGCCGAGACCAAGCTGCGACTCGAGGCCGCGACCGAAGCCCTTCGACGGGACCTCGACGTCGAGCCGGAGCGAGCCATCGAGGCCGAGCAGCCCCAGGTGGCCGACGGCGTGTCACCGGTCGCTCGCGTGCGCGAGTTGGAGCGCGACCTGCGACTCATGGGTCCCATCAATCCGTTGGCGCTCGAGGAGTTCGCGGCGTTGAACGAGCGGCACGAGCTGCTCGAAGCGCAGATGGATGACGTGCGTCAGGCTCGTCGCGAACTGGCCAAGATCATCAAGGCGGTCGACGAGGAGATCGTCAATGTGTTCTCGGCTGCCTTCGCTGACGTGGCGGCGAACTTCGTGAAACTGTTCGAGACGCTGTTCCCGGGTGGTGTCGGCGGGCTCAAGCTCACCGAGCCCCACGATCTGCTGAACACTGGCATCGAGATCGAGGCCAAGCCGTCCGGCAAGAACGTCAAGAAGCTGTCGCTCCTGTCAGGTGGCGAGCGGTCGCTCACCGCGCTGGCCTACCTCTTCGCGGTCTTCCGCAGCCGCCCGTCGCCCTTCTACGTCATGGACGAGGTCGAGGCCGCCCTCGACGACGTGAACCTTCACCGCTTCCTGGGTCTCGTCGCAGAGTTCCGCAACGATGCCCAGCTCCTGATCGTCAGTCACCAGAAGCGCACCATGGAGGCCGCCGACGTGCTCTACGGCGTCACCATGGAACCCGGTGGCTCATCGAAGGTCCTGTCGGAGCGGGTCGCGGCGACGCTCGACTGACGCAGGCCATCAGCGGAACGTGGTGGTCGTCCTCGGTGAGGTCGTGGTCGTCGAGGTGGTCGTCGTCGAGAGGTCGATCCGGCATCGCTTGGTGATGGCGGCGAGTTGATCCTCGTCCTCTTTCGCGATGTCGGTGGACTTCGAAGCTGACTCCAGCAACTTGGCATTGCCGTTGATGCGATCGAAGATGCATCCGGCCAACGCGGGCGGCGCCTTGTCGACGCCGCTGGTGACGGCGGAGAGCTGCGCGACGAACTGGTCGCGGGTGATGGGGTCATCGCCGCACCCGACCGAGAGGGTGGCGAGGGCTGCCGACAGCAACAGCGCAATCGTGCGGGAGCGGGTTGCGGTCACGGCAGGCGTTGGGTGACAAGCGTCGACGCCAGTCCGGCCAAGGCCAGTGCGGCCAGAGCCACCGCCAGGTATCGGATGGTGATGTCCTGCTTCTCGGTGTCGTAACCGATGGAACTGCCGAGCTGTTGGTAGACGTCGGTGACCTCTTGGGCGCTCTCGGCGGTGTACGACTGACCGCCGGTCGATTCCGACAGCGACGCCAGCGCAGTGGCATCGACTGGGACCTGCACCCGAACCGTCTCCCCGGTGTCGGGCAGCGTCACGTCGATCGATCCGTCGGGCGTGCCGAACGCGATGGTCCATACCGAGACCTTGGCCTTCTGCGCGTCGGGGATGGCGTCAGCTGTCGGCTTTCCGACCGTGGTCGATCCGTCGGACAGCAACACGATCACTGCGGGGATGGGCTTGCCGTCCTCGCCTTTGGGCACGTCCGCGATTGCTTCGAGTGACTTGTCGACAGCGTCACCGATGGCGGTGCCCTCGTGCAGCTTGAGTCGGTCGATCGCTCGCTTGATCGAGAGTCGATCGGTGGTCGGGACGACATCGACCCGAGCGCCGGTGTCGAAGCTGACGAGTCCGATGTTGAGCGCCTTGGGGATCTTGTCGACGAACTTCTTGGCCGATGCCTTGGCGGCGTCGATGCGGGTGGGCGCCACGTCGGTGGCCTTCATGGACAGCGAGGTGTCGATCGCCAACATGATGGTGGCACGCTGCTTGGGAACCCTGACGTCCTGGACCGGCTGCGCCAGCCCGAGCCCGCCGACGCCCAGCCCGAGCAGGAAGACCAGGGCAACGATGTGGCGCACGAAGCTGGGCCGCTTGGGCGCCACCTTGTCGATCAACGCCACGTGCGAGAAACGTATGAAGTGCCGGCGGCGGCGCAGTTGACTGAAGATGTACGCACCGAGCAGGACGACGAGGCCCAACAGGTACCAAAGTCGTCCAGCGTGTTCGAAAGTCCAGGTCATCGACGTCCTCCGACGACGTTGGTGTTGGCCCGACGACGGCGTCGACCCCCCACATGTTGGGCGAGCAGGCCGAGCCAATCCTCATCGGTGCGCAGTTGCAGATGATCGGCGCCGGCACCTCGGATGCTCTCAGCGACCAGCCGACGTTGTGTTCGAGCTTCAGTGGCGTATCGGTCGCGGACCGAGCGGCGCGACGTGTTGATCTCGCGGAGACGTCCGGTCTCGGTGTCGATCAAGGTGAGCACGCCGGCGTCGGGGAGCTCCATCTCCCGCGGGTCCACGATCTCGATGGCCAGCAGGTCGTGGCGAGAAGACAACGCTGAGAGTTGCAGCTTCCAGGTGGCCGGGTCGTCGAGGAAATCAGAGATGACCACGATGAGGCCACGCCGTCGAGCGACGGCCCGCAGCCGCACCAGCGCCTCGCCGAGTGGGGCGGCTTGGCCGTCAGCAGTCTGGGTCGTGGCGATCCGTGACAACACTGCCAGGGTGTGGGTGCGGCCTTGGCGCGCCGGGATGATCGTGGCCCCGCCCGCGCCCGCGATCATGGCGCCCAGTCGGTTACCCCCTCGAGCGGTCAGCAGGCTCACGGCGCCGCTGGCGGCGAGGACGAGGTCGGCCTTCGATTGTTCGGCGGTGCCGAAGTTCATGCTCGGGCTGCAGTCGACCAGCAGCCAACACTCGAGTTCCCGATCAGCGACGGTCTCGCGGATGTGAGGGACCGTGGAGCGGGCGGTGACGTTCCAGTCGATACGACGGACGTCGTCGCCGGGGGAGTAGGCCCGCGCTTCGCCCGGCTCGGAGCCATGGCCCGGCACGAGCCCCCGATGGTCGCCGTGCAGGAGGCCGTCGAGGCGGCGCGATACATCGAGTTCGAGTCGTCGCAGCACCGACGCAACGCGTGGGTCCGACGCGGCGAGCGCAGCAGTCTGGACGCCCTGGATCGACGGGGCCGCGGTGGGTGGGGTGCTGGCCTTGCTCACCGGCTCACGCAGACCAGGCGCGGGAGTCGGTGTTGGCGCCGTACCAGGCGTCGCCGGTGGTGGCCTGGCTCGGCGTCACCCGAGGGGCCGGGACGGTCGAGAGGATGCGGCCCAGGATTGCTTCGGAGTCGACACCAGCCGCGAGTGCCTCGTAGGACAACACCAGGCGATGACGCAGGATCTCCGGTGCGACGTCGAACACGTCCTGAGGAATGGCGTAGCTGCGTCCGCGCAGCAACGCGATGGCCCGAGCGGCGCGGACCAGGCCGAGGCTGGCGCGAGGGCTGGCCCCGAACTCGATGTAGGGCTTGAGGTCGGCGAGCCCGAAATTCTCAGGCGTTCGGGTCGACAGCACCAGGTTGACGGCGTACTCGAGCACGCTGCGGTCGACGTAGGTGGCATCGGCGGCCTGCTGGAGTCCGATGACCTCCTCGACGGTCACCACCTGGTTCGGCACCGGGATCGAGATGCCGACGCGCTGTACGATCTCGACCTCCTCGAGGGGGGTCGGGTAGCCGAGAACGATCTTCATGAGGAACCGGTCGCGCTGCGCCTCGGGCAGCGGATACACCCCTTCGTTCTCGATGGGGTTCTGGGTGGCCAGCACCAGGAACGGGTGCGGCAACTCATGGGTGATTCCGCCGATGGTCACCTGCTGCTCGGCCATCACCTCCAGCAATGCCGACTGGACCTTGGCGGGGGCACGGTTGATCTCGTCCGCCAGCAGGAAGTTGGCGAAGACGGGGCCGAGCTCGATGTCGAAGCTCTCGGTCGAGGACCGGAAGATCCGAGTGCCGACGATGTCGGCGGGCAGCAGATCGGGCGTGAACTGGATCCGGCTGAAGGTGCCGCCCACCGTCAATGCCAAGGTCTCGGCCGACAGCGTCTTGGCCAGCCCGGGCACGCTCTCCAACAGGCAGTGGCCCCGGGCGACCAAGCTGACGAGCAACCGCTCGATGGCTCGATCCTGACCGACGATGACCTTCTTGATCTCGAACAGGATCCGCTCGCAGGTCGCGGTGACATCGAGGGGAGACGGCGTGTGCTGGGTGTCGCTCTGTTGGTCCACACCAGAGAGGCTAGGACCCCCCGACGGTGATGAGTGCTTCACCCTGGCGGGTGGAAGCTGAGCTCGCCGTCAGTGTCCTCGAATGACCGTGTCGAGTTGAACGGCGTCGATGTCGACCGTCGAGCTCGACGTCACCGGGTCGAGCTCTCGAAGCTGGGAGGTCACCGAATCGAAGTACAGGACCGTCCACCAGATGGTCGCCGTCACGTGGTGTAGGCCTCGATGTCGGAACGAGTAGGTGCAGGCTGCGCGGACCGTCGTGGCGGTCGCCGGCCACGGGAGTCCCGCTCCGTCGCATCGCACGACGTCGGACGCGTCGCCGGAAGGCGCGTCATCGAGATCCCAGATCACCATTTTCGGGAACAGTCTGGCGAGAACCGAGACCGAACCGTTGGAGAGGAACAGCGGCTCCGTCGCTGCGAAGTTGTCGATCCAGAGCCAGGTCGGTACGCCCACGACTGTGCCGGTGGCCGGGTTCGGACTCATCTGGATCGACGGCGCCGGAGCGTTCTTCTCGGCCCGAGCCGGCGTGGTCGGCAGCGACGCCACCGCGGTGAAGCGCTTCCAGGTCACCTGATGCGTCGTGAGGTGCTCGCACCGTCGCCAGTACGTGACACCAACCTGGAGCTGACTGCGGCGGAGCGTGGGCCCGGCACCGGGTGGGAGTCCGCCCAGCCCTCGAGCCTCGCGGTAGGTGCATCGCCAGTTCGACGACCCGCTGCTGCTCGACGCCGGGGATCCGGCGTTGTCGACGCCCACGACCACGCCGTGGCCGTTCGTCGAGCCAGACGCCGTGCCGCCGGTTTGCGCCGTGAGCGCCGATGCCGGGCCGGTTGTGCTCAGCGTGGTGATGATCACGGCGGTGGCGAAGGTTGCAAGGATCCTGATGGTGAGGTGTGGCCGCATTGATCAGAAGGGTACGTGATGGCATGAAAGTCGTACCAGGGCCAGGCTGAAGCGCAACGGAGCGCCGCCTCTAGGCTGGCTCGATGCTCCCGATCATTCTCGTCATCGTCGGGGCGGTCCTCGTTCTCGGTACCGGCCTGTTCTTCGTGGCCCGTCGTCCAGGCGCCGGGCGTACCGAGGTCCTCGAGCCGCCGACCCGGCCAACGTCGCCGATCACCACCGCCCCGGTCGACATTGCCCCGATCACCACCCTCCCGGTCGACACTGCCTCGGTCGACACGACCCCGGTGGTCGAGCCGGAGACGCCCACCTATCGCAGTCGTCTCGGACGCGCTCGCAGTGCGTTCACCAGCGCGTTCGACTCGATCCGTGGTCGTGACGGAATCTCGGCGGAGACCTGGGACGAGCTCGAGGAGGCGCTGCTTCGCGCCGATGTCGGTCTCGGTCCCACCACCGGGCTGCTCGACTCGATCCGCTCGACGGTCAAGGAGCGAGCCATCTCGACTCCCGAGGCACTGATCGAGGAGGTGAAGGCCGAGATGATCGCTCGCCTCGAGGGACCGGTCAATTTGATCCACGCGGAACTGAAGCCATCGGTGTGGTTGTTCGTCGGCGTCAACGGGGTGGGCAAGACCACCACGATCGGCAAGCTCGGCAAGCGCCTCGTCGACGATGGCCAGAAGGTCGTGATGGCGGCGGGTGACACGTTCCGGGCCGCGGCCGCGGAGCAGCTCGGGATGTGGGCGGAGCGCACCGGCTCCGAGCTGGTTCGTGGCGCCGAGGGCGGAGACCCGTCGTCGGTGATCTTCGACGGCATCGCCCACGGAGTGGCATCCGGCGCCGACGTGATCTTGTGCGACACCGCAGGACGACTTCACACCAAGTCGAACCTCATGGACGAGCTGTCCAAGGTTCGCCGTGTGGCCGACAAGGGCGGCGGCACCGTGACCGAGGTGCTGTTGGTGCTCGATGCCACCACCGGCCAGAACGGGCTGATCCAGGCCAAGCAGTTCACCGACGCCGTGGCGGTGACCGGGGTCGTGCTGACCAAGCTCGACGGATCCGCCAAGGGCGGCATCGTCTTCGCCATCCGGTCCGAGCTCGGCATCCCGGTGAAGTTGGTTGGGCTCGGCGAGACCGCTGCAGATCTGGTGCCGTTCAACGCGACCGAGTTCGTCGAGGCGTTGTTCTAGGACTCGCTTCGCGCCGGTAGCCTCACCGCACCATGTTCGAGACACTTTCCGACCGATTCGACGGCATCTTCGGCCGAATGCGGACCCGAGGCCGGCTCAACGAGGCCGATGTCGACGAGGTTCTTCGCGAGATTCGCGTCGCCCTCCTCGAGGCCGACGTCAACGTCGGCGTCGTACGAACACTGCAGACGCGCATCCGTGAACGCTGCATCGGTGCCGATG
>JBBQLA010000044.1:0-10104 GCA_038327485.1 Acidimicrobiales bacterium | reverse complement strand
GCCCATCGTTGGGTGTGGAAGCCGCACGCGGTGTGGCCGCGCAGCCCGTCCAGTAGCTCCTCGCGCACCTGATCGGGCAGCACCGACAGCTCGTCAGGCGTGGCGAACGGGGTGTGGTGGAAGTGCACCGACGCGAGGTCGGGACGCAGTCGGCCGAGCACCCGGCCGACCAGCGCCAAGTGATAGTCCTGCACCAGCACGACGGCCCCAATGGCCGCGGTCTCGGCGATGCTCTCGGCGAAACGCGTGTTGACGGCGCGGTAGGCCGCCCACGAGTCGAACCAGTCGTCGTCGAAGCTCGGTTCCCGACTCGAGTCGAAAAGGCCGTGGTAGCTGAACCACAGCGTCTGGTTCGAGATCACGTCGTAGTACCGGCGCTGTATCTCGGGATCGAGATCGAGCAGGGTCACGTCGAAACCGGCATCGACCCGCCGGCCGGTCGCGGCCACATGCCGATCGCCCGCGGAGGCCGCCACGGCGATCCAGCACACCGGCTCGGCATCGCCCGCTGCTCCTCGCTCGCCGAGGGAGCCGAGTCCGGCCACCAGTCCGCCCCCACCTCGACGGCCAACCACCTCGCCGTCTACGAGGTGATAGCTCACCGGTCCGCGGTTGGACGCGATGACGACAGGACGAGCTCGTGAATCCACCACTCAACCCTAGGCAACGGGTTCACCAGACCAGCTCGTACGCTGCTCTCGTGCCGATCGTCGTTGCCGCCCCCGACAAGTTTCGCGGCACTGCGTCGGCACTCGACGTGTCGCTGGCCGTCGAACGCGCGGCGGCGGCCAACGGGTGGACGTGTGTTCGCAAGCCCATGGCCGACGGCGGCGAAGGCACCCTCGCCGTGCTGGGCGGAGCCAACCGGACCACGTCGGTGACCGGACCATTGGGCGACCCGGTCGACGCTCGATGGCGGCTGGCCAATCGCACCGCGGTGATCGAGATGGCCGAAGCCTCCGGCCTGGCGCTGGTCGGTGACGACAACGACCCGATCGCCGCGTCGACGCACGGCACCGGCGAACTGATCGTCGCCGCTCTCGATGCCGGCGCCACCCGCATCATCGTCGGCGTGGGTGGATCGGCCACCACCGACGGAGGTCTCGGCGCCACCCGGGCCATGTTGCCGGCGCGACTGAACGGCATCGAGCTCGTGGTGGCGTGCGACGTGCGGATCGGGTTCGTGGATGCCGCCGAGCTGTTCGGCCCTCAGAAAGGCGCGTCTCCCGCGCAGGTCGAGCTGTTGCGCCGCCGCCTCGAGCGGCTCGTGCAGGTCTACTTCGAGGAGTACGGGATCGACGTCGCCGAACTCGAGGGCAGCGGTGCGGGCGGAGGTCTCGCCGGGGGGCTCGCCGCGGTGGGAGCCCAGCTGGTGTCGGGCTTCGATCTGGTGTCGGACGAGTGCGGCTTGTTCGACGAGATCGAGCGCGCCGATCTGGTGGTCACCGGCGAAGGGTTCGTCGACGCCGAGAGCTTCGACGGCAAGGTCGTGGGTGGCGTCGTCGAGGGGGCCGACGAGCTCGGAGTGCCAACGTTCGTGGTGGCCGGTGAGTTCTACGACGGGCTCGACGATCGCCTCGACGGCGTGTCGCTGGTGGCCAGATACGGCGACGAGCGGGCCCGAGCCGACACCGTTGCGTGTGTGGAGGAAGTCGTATCGGAGCGCCTGGCCCGCCACGAGATCGCCGCCGCTTCGTAGCACCCGACTTCCTCGCGACGTGCTGCGTAGCATCGGTGAGATGGCCAACCCGTTCGCATCGCTCGACGCCACCGCCCAAGCCGACCTCGTCCGATCCGGTGACGTCACTCCGACCGAGTTGGTCGATGCCGCCCTCGCGGCCATCGATGCCACGTCGGAACTCAACGCGGTCATCCACCGGCGCGACGACGCGGCGCGCACCGAAGCGACGCGCGTTCGACCGGGCGAGCAACCCTTCGCCGGCGTGCCGATCGTGGTCAAGGACCTCGACGGCACCCTCGGCGGGGAGCCGTATCACGCTGGTTCCAAGCACCTTCGCGACGCCCACTACCGAGCCACCGTCACCTCCACGTTGTTCCAACGGCTGATCGACGCCGGCTTCGTCATCGTCGGCAAGACGAACACCCCCGAGCTCGGGCTCATCCCGTCGACCGAGCCGCTGGCTTACGGGCCGACACGCAACCCGTGGGACACCGCCCGCACACCGGGCGGATCGTCGGGTGGTTCAGCGGCAGCCGTCGCGGCTGGTGTCGTGGCAGTCGGGCACGCCGGCGACGGTGGCGGGTCGATCCGTATCCCCGCAGCGCTGTGTGGTCTGGTTGGGCACAAGCCATCGCGCGGGCGGGTCACGCTCGGCCCCGCCGAGACCGAAGCGTGGGGCGGGCTGGTGTCGCGCCTCGTCGTGACGCGATCGGTGCGTGACACCGCCGCCATCCTCGACGCGGTGGCCGGGCCCTCCTCGGGCGATCCGTACTGGGCGCCGCCGCCGTCACGCCCGTACGTCGAAGAGCTGACCGAGACCCGTCCGTTGCGCATCGGTTGGAGCGCCAGCCTGCCGTCCAACTCGGTGGACCCTCGGATCGTGGGCGCCACCGAGGCGGCCGCAGTCACGCTCGCGTCGCTGGGCCACCACGTGACCGAGGCGGCCGACCTGCCCAGCTCCGACCCGGCGTTGGTGGCCGAGATGACCGGACACTTCTTTGCCTGTTGGCCGGTCTGGACGGCGCGAGCGCTCGACGATTTCGCCGCCATGACCGGTACCCCGGTGCTGGAGTCGTCGGTCGAGCCGCACACTTGGACGCTCGCTGAGATCGGTCGCGTCACTTCGGGTCAGGCCTACGCGGCTGGGCTCGACGGTCTACGAGCGTTGTCACGTCGGTTGGTGTCGTGGTGGGACGACTACGACCTGCTGCTCACGCCCACCGTCCCCGAAGTGGCCCCGCTCTTGGGGCTGTTCGGTGCCGAACCCGACAACGCGCTGGCCGGCGTCGCTCGGTCCGAATCGCTGGTGGCGTTCACCATTCCCTTCAACATCACCGGCCAGCCCGTCGCCTCGGTTCCGCTGGCCGAGGTCGACGGACTCCCCGTCGGCATCCAGTTGGTCGGAGCGCCATCGCGAGACGACCACGTGCTCGCCGTGGCTGCGCAGTTGGAACGCGCCTTGCCATGGGCCGATCGTCGCCCAGCCGTGTGGGCTGGCTGAATCGTCAGGCCGTGCGGGCGTAGGAGGCCAGCTCGACCAGCGGCGGCCGCTCGCACACGTCGACACTGATCTCGGTGCCGTCGGGAAGGCGCAACGGCAGATCGGGGTCGATCAGGTCGGGTCGGGCCTTGCGCAGGATGGTGGCGGACACCGCCATGGCCTGCGGTGAGAGTTCGGTGAGCGGACGGTTGCGGTGATGTCGCACATCGAGGTCGACTTGGGCCACGCCTCCGATGCCGACCCGTGACACCACGTCGATGAGCAGTCCCACGTCGACGCCGTACCCCTGCACGAACGGCACCTGCTCGAGCACCTCGCGGCGACCCCCGTACTCACCCGACAGCGGTTGGCGGATCGAGCACAACTGCGGGAAGAACATCGACAGCAGGGGCCGCGCCACCAACTCGGTCACCCGGCCGCCGCCGACACCGTCGAACTCTGGGCGACGGTAGAAGCCCTTCACGAAATGGGTCTCGGGCCGAGTCAGCAGGGGGCCGGCGATCCCGGTGACGAAGTGGGCCTCGAAATCACGGATGTCGGCGTCGCACCAGATGATCAGATCCCCGGTCGACGCGAAGAGCGACTTCCACAACACCTCACCCTTCCCGTGGCCCGGCCCGTGCTCGGCCAGCACCCGCGACGCATCGACGACGCGGGCCCCGGCGCGGGTGGCGACGGCAGCCGTGGCGTCGATCGAGTGGTCGTCGACCACCACGATCTCGTCGACCAGCTGGTGGCGTTCGATGAGCTCGCGACGTATGCAGGTCACGATCTGACCGACCGTCGCCGCTTCGTTGCGTGCTGGGATGCAGACCGAGATGGTGCGCCCGGCTTTGGCCTCGACCAGCTCGCCGACGGGGTAGTCGGCGTGGTGGGTGGAGGTTGGGCCGACTCGCGTCAGCGGGGATGTGTACATCGTTCCCACCTGCGTCGCCGGACGGGTCATCTCGACCTGCAACCTAGCCGCGGCATGTGGATATTCCGACTGGGCAGCGACCGCTCACGAGCGGTCATCGTGAGTTGCCGGAATGAGACGAGGGGGTCCAGACGTTTACGATGCACGTCCTACACAGACGAGGTGAATCCACATGAGCGTGTCGCTCCGCATCCCCACCACTCTTCGCACCCTCACGGCCGGAGCGTCCGAGGTCACGGTCGAAGGTTCCACCGTCGCCGAGGTCATTTCGGCCCTCGAGTCGGCCCATCCCGGCTTCACGGAGCGCATCCTCGATGACGAGGGCGGCCTGCGCCGCTTCGTCAACGTGTTCGTGGCCGACGACGATGTGCGGTTCATGGACGGCGTGAACACCCCGGTGCCCGATGGTGCCACCGTCTCGATCATCCCCGCGGTCGCCGGCGGCTGACCGTACGTTCGTGGGATGACCGACCACGGTGTCCTCCACGAACCGATTCCGATCACCACCGCCTTCGACTTCCCGGGGTGGACCATCGACCAGTGGGTCGGGCCGTGCTTCGGCCTGGTCGTGCGGTCGATGGGCTTCGGCAACAGTTTCGTCGCGGGGTTCCGTGCCCTCGGCAAGGGCGAAGTGACCGAATACACCCGTCTGCTCGAGGACAGTCGGCGTCAAGCCATCGACCGGCTGGTCGCCCACGCCATGGGCATGGGCGCCAACGCCATCGTGGGCATGCGTTTCGACTCCTCGGAGATCGGCGGCCAGTTCACCGAGATCGTGGCTTACGGCACTGCGGTGCTCGTGTCCGGCGGAACTGGATCAGCGCCGCCGACGTGACTGCGACCCGCCTGACTCGGAGAGCGTCGCCAACATCTCTCGGCGGCTCGGGCCCAGCGTGGGCTCGGCAGGGCGAGCATCACGATCCTGGTACACCGTCATCACCCGGCCGAGCACGTCCCAGTTGGTCATGAGCGAATCGGGATCCTCGAGCAGGTTGAACATGCGCAGGAACGCCCGCAGGACCACCGGGTCGACCCGCATCGCCGGCAGCAGGCCGTCACGCAGGATCGCGCGCATGGGATCTTCGGCCGGAGCCTCGGCATCATCGGGGGCTGCGGCCGCGGCGGTTTGCGCCACGTTCGCGTCGCGATTGGCCCGGTCCTGCGCCACCGACGCCCGGTACCACGGGTCGATCTGCGCAGCGCTGAGTTCCTCGTAGCGACGGGCCCGTGCGACCGGGTCGTCCGGGTACTCCTCGACGCTGTCGGCCAGCAGTTCGGCCTGGACCATGGCCAGGCTGCAGCCCCGCCCGTACAGCGGGTTGGTGCAGGTGTGGGCGTCGCCGATCGCCGAGAACCCGACGACCAGCGGCTCGTGATCGGCGTCGGTGAAGCGATAGCGACGATTGAGGAGGCGGGCCATCACGTTCACGTCGGTGATGGGAGCGGCCCGGCCGTCGACGTGGGCGACGGTGGCCGGCACCTGTCCGGCACAGCGGAGAAACACTTCAGGATCGAGCAACTGTGCCCGCAGCGCGTCGTCCTGGGTCGAAATGGCGAAGGTGATCGAGAAGGTGCGGTTGTCGCCCTGGAACACGCCGTACTTGAGGTAGCCCAGATCGCCGCCGATCGGCCCGACCGCGTCGGGGTACTCGGCACCTTCGTTGAGAGCGAAGAACCGGGAGAAGTAGATGATCCCGGTGTCTTCGACCTGCTCGTCGATCTCGACGCCGAGGGGCGCCAGCAGCGAGACCATGTCGGATCGCCGCCCGCCGGCGGCCACCACCAGGTCCGCGTCGATGGGCTGGCCGTCTTCGAGCTCGACCCCGGTCACCGTCACCGGCGCGCCGTCGACGGATGGCGAGCCGAGAAGTGACTGCACAGCGTGGCCGTCGATCAGGGTCACCCGATCGATGTCGATCACCAGGCGACGCAGTACCCACTCGAAGGTGGTCCGACGGCACGCCAGTGCCACGAGGTCCTCGTCTCCCGGCAGCCGGGTGCGGTCCATTCCCTCCGGAAGCATGGCGATGAAGTCCATCTCGGTGGCTCCCGCCGCGTGCAGGGCTTCGAGCACATCGGGGTAGCGATCGCGCAGGAGATTGCGCAGCCTCGCCAGGAAGGCATGGGAGTGACGGACTTGGGGAGCGCCTCGGCGGTTCCACTCGAAGGCACCCTGCGCGTCGGCGGGCAGCGGCGTGGCGTCCCGCTCGACGAGGACGACATCGTGGCCCCGACGGGACAACGTGAGCGCGGCGCACAGCCCACCGACTCCGGCTCCGATCACCACGACCCGCACGACCACCGCCTCTCTGCGCCCGCCCTGTCGTGGCCGCTCTCTTGACCGAACGGTCAAGTTAGCAGCCGAATCTTGTCGAGGGCGCTTAGCACTCGGCCATGGAGAGTGCTAAAACTGTCAGCACTCGCGACGTGCGAGTGCCAAATCCAGCCGCCCGCACCGCTGCGGGCCACATGAGGAGTGCTCCATGGCCAAGACCATCACCTTCGACGAAGAAGCCCGTCGCAAGCTCGAGTCGGGCATGAACCAGCTCGCTGACGCCGTGCGCGTCACGCTCGGCCCGAAGGGTCGCAACGTTGTTCTGTCCAAGAAGTGGGGCGCCCCCACGATCACCAACGATGGCGTGTCCATCGCCAAGGAGATCGATCTCGAGGACCCCCTCGAGAACATCGGCGCCAACCTCGTCAAAGAGGTCGCCAAGAAGACCGACGACGTAGCCGGCGACGGCACCACCACCGCCACGGTGCTGGCTTGGTCGATGGTCCGCGAGGGCCTGCGCAACCTGGCCGCCGGCGCCAACCCGATGAGCATCAAGCGTGGCATCGAGGCCGCGGTCGAGGCCGCCGTCGCCACCATCCGTGAGGTGTCGATCGAGGTCGACTCGAAGGAGCAGATCGCTCAGGTCGCCGGCATCAGCTCGGCCGACGCCGAGATCGGCCAGATGATCGCCGATGCGATCGACAAGGTCGGCAAGGACGGCGTCATCACCGTCGAGGAGTCCAACACCTTCGGCATGGAGATGGACCTCGTCGAGGGCATGCGCTTCGACAAGGGCTACATCTCGCCCTACATGGTCACCGACACCGAGCGCATGGAAGCCTCGCTCGAGAACCCGTGGATCCTCTTCGTCAGCTCGAAGATCACCGCCGTGCGCGACCTCGTTCCGGTGCTCGAGAAGGTCATGCAGACCGGTCGTCCCCTGGTGATCATCGCCGAGGACATCGAGGGTGAGGCATTGGCCACGCTCGTCGTCAACAAGATCCGTGGCACGTTCAACTCGGTCGCCGTCAAGGCCCCGGGCTTCGGCGAGCGTCGCAAGGCCATGCTGGCCGACATGGCCATCCTCACCGGTGGTCAGGTCGTCAGCGAAGAGGTCGGCCTCAAGCTCGATGGCGTCGATTTGTCGCTGCTCGGCTCCGCCGACAAGGTGGTCGTGTCGAAGGACGAGACCACCATCGTCAGTGGCAAGGGTGAGAAGGACGAGATCGACGGGCGCATTGCCCAGATCAAGGCCGAGATCGAGAAGACCGACTCCGACTACGACCGTGAGAAGCTCCAGGAGCGTCTCGCCAAGCTCAGCGGCGGTGTCGCTGTGCTCAAGGTCGGTGCTGCGACCGAGGTCGAGCTCAAGGAGAAGAAGCACCGCATCGAGGATGCTGTCTCCACGACCAAGGCTGCCATCGAAGAGGGTGTCGTCGCCGGTGGCGGCGTCACGCTGCTGCGTGCCCAGGCCGGCATCGAGGCGCTCATCGAGAAGCTGAGCGACGACGAGGCCACTGGCGCTCGCATCGTGTTGCGTGCCCTCGAAGGCCCCATCAAGCAGATCGCCGAGAACGCCGGTCTCGAGGGTGGAGTCGTCGTGCAGAAGGTGCGCTCGCTGGCCAAGCCGACCGAAGGCCTGAACGCGGCCACCGGTGAGTACGTCGACCTCGTCGAGGCCGGCATCATCGATGCTGCCAAGGTCACCCGTTCGGCGCTGCAGAACGCAGCTTCGATCGCGGCGCTGTTCCTCACCACCGAGGCCGTGATCACCGACACCCCCGAGAAGAGCGGTGGCGGCGGAGGCGGCGGCATGGGCGACATGGACTACTGATCCCTGCGATCAACTGAAGAACCCCTCGTTCTGGGGCTCGTTCGACCCGCATGCGGGTTGACCGAGCCCCAGTTCGCCGTTTTGGGGCCAAAGCGTTTGCGGGGTCATAGCGTGTGGGATCAGGAGGTCGAGTGGCGAGAGGTCGGTTGCACAAGACGATGGTGCGCCGGTGGTCGGCCGGCGTCGCGTCGGGTCGTACGCCCGACCAGGTATTGGTCGAGGAGCCGATCGAGATCCGCCTCGACCAACACCTCGTCGGCACCACCATGCGGACGCCCGGCCACGACTACGACCTGGCCGTCGGGTACTGCCACTCCGAAGGGTTGCTGGGTGGCCACCCGGTGCTCGACGTGCGGTACTGCGCGTTGGGAGCTGCGTCGGAGGCCAACTGGAACGTCGTGTCGGTGTCGACCGGCGGGCTGGCTCCGGTTCCGACGCCTCGGCTGACGCCGGGCACCTCGGCGTGCGGGTGGTGTGGCACCGACAACATCGACGACCTCGCCACCAAGTGGAAGCCGCTCGAAGCGGCCACCGTCGACTGGGCGGTCGCGGCGGCGGTCGGCGACACAGTGGCGACGACCCAGGAGCTGTTCCAGGCCACCGGCGGCGCTCATGCCGCAGCGCTGTTCGATCGGGCCACCGGTGAGGTTCGGGTCATGCGGGAAGACATCGGACGCCACAACGCCGTCGACAAGGTGGTCGGCGCGCTCGTGCTGAACCCTGGGTTGCTGCCCACCGAAGGGTCCGGGCTGGGGTTGTGGGTCTCGGCCCGATTGGGCTTCGAGCTGGTGGCCAAGGCGTGGTCGGCCGGGATCGGACTCGTGGTGTCGGTCGGCCCGCCGTCATCGCTGGCGATCGAGACCGCCCGCCGGGCCAACATCGCCGTGGCCGGCTTTGCCCGCGACGGGCGCCTCGTGATCTACGACTGAATCGGTTGAGCGCTGCGAATCCGAGACTGGCGGCGCTGCGAGCGACGGCGGCCGAGGGTGATCCCTCCGCCGACCAGGATCGCCGCCATGGGCAGCAGGATCGCGACGGGAGCTTCGGGCACGACGGGCCTGGGGCCGTGGCACGAGTGCTCGTAGTCGAGGTTGGAGCCTCGTTCGGGTCCCCAAAACTGTTGCGCTGTTGACGTGTCGAGCGGGAAGAGCAGCGGCCCATGCCACGGCCCGAACGGCGCGATCGTTTCTGGCGTCGCTCCCGTCACCACATCGAACTGCTGCGGATCGCAGGCCTTGTGGAAGACGATGTCAATCGAACCAGCGGGTCCGATGGTGACGGGAACGGTCTCCACCAGCTTCTGGGGCCACGCCTGTCCGTTGCCGGGCATCGAGTAGACCACGGCCGTGGCCTCCACCGGAACGCAGAGTCGTGCAGTGGTGACCACCCTCAGGGTGAAGGACGACTCGTCTGAACCAACCACGTTTCTGAGCGCCCACGGTGTGGTGAGGCAGGGGGCAGACTGATTGGCGTCGGGTCTCGGGGTGACGGTGATGCGAGTCGCGCCGGACTCTGCGCCCGCCGATTGAGTGTCGAGCCAGGTGCTCGCCACTCCGAAGACGGCGAGCGTCATCAGGATCGCCCGGAAGCCCCAGCTTCTTCGGATCGTTGCCATGCATCCACCCCATCAGAGACAGATGAACGAACGCGGTCCTGTGGTTGAACGACGGGTCAACTCTTGGAGTTCGGTGCGAATGCGTCGTAATCGTTGAAGTAGGCAGGTCGAGTGCGCACCAGAAGAGCGGTCATCGTCATGCTCGTAGCGGGGGCCTTGATGACGGGATGTGGATCAGATTCATCGAACTCGTCGTCGGCGGTGACCACCACCACAGCGATGGCTTCGACCCCGGCGGTCACGTCGCCGAGTACCACGTTCGACGCAACCTGCGCCGCAGAC
>JBBQLA010000043.1:0-10176 GCA_038327485.1 Acidimicrobiales bacterium | reverse complement strand
GTCCGGACACGTCTCGGTCCCGACCTGACCATGCTGATGGGCTCAGTGGTCTACGCCGCCGCCTTGGTGGTGCTGGGGCTGAGTCGCTCGGTCCCGCTCACGTGCGTGGGGTTGGCGGCGGGCGGCGCCGGGTCGATCACGCAACTCACCACCGTGGTCGCGCTGTTCCAGGCGTCGTTGCCGGCGTGGGTGCGCGGCAGAGGACTGGCACTGCTGATGGTGGTCATCTGGTCGGCCACATCGGTCGCCGCGCTGGGGTGGGGCGCGCTGGCCTCGGCGACCTCGGCGCCCACGTCGCTGATCGTCTCGGCGATCGCGCTGGTGATCTGCACGATGGTGGCCACGATCGCGCTCCCGCTGACTGGACGCGACGGCATCGACATCACGCCCCAACCGTGGGTCATGCCACAGATGGCGACGGCTCCGCTTCCGACGGACGGGCCGGTGCTGGTCACGGTGGTGTGGCGAGTTCGGCCCGACGATGTCGACGCGTTCACGCTGGCGATGGGGCCGGTCCGTCGCCAGCGACGACGCGACGGCGCCATGTCGTGGGGGCTGTTCAACGATCTCGCCGACCCGGGACGCATGGTCGAGTCCTTCACGGTGGCGACGTGGGCCGAGCACGAGCGCCAGCACGGACGTTCCACGGCCACCGACGCGGCCGCTCAGGCGCCGGCGCGGGGCTTCCTCCTCGATGGTGCCGAGCCCGAGATCACCCACCTCATCGCGCCCCACCCTTCCAAGCCCCACCTCTCCGACGCTCGCTGAACGATTTGGGTCGCCCGAGGGTCAGGTGGGTTGGATGGCGGCGAGGCGACGGAGGGTGGCTCGATCAGCCTTGCCGGACGACAACAGCACCGGCAGCTCCTCGAGGAGCTCGATCCGTTCCGGCCAGGTGAACTTGGTCGCTCCCCGTGATTCGAACCAGCGTCGCGACTCAGCCAGGTCGAAGTCGCCGTCGGCCACCACGAACGCGCACACCCGCTCGCCGAGCCGCTCGTCGGGAAACCCCACGGCCACCGCTTGGCGAACTGACCGGTGGGCCTCGAGGTGCGCCTCGACCTCCGCGGCGGAGATGTTCTCGCCGCCGCGGATGATGATGTCCTTGATGCGGCCGATGATGCGCAGCCATCCGTCGGGGTCGATGGTGGCCACGTCGCCGGTGCGGAACCAGTCGTCGTCGGTGATGGCATCGGCGTTGCGGGCGGGGTCGGAGTAGCCCACGAACAGCTCGGGACCACGAAGCTGCAACTCGCCATCCGCGGCGATTCGCAGCTCGATGGCTCCCGCGGCACGGCCGTCGCTGTCGCCGGAGCGCTCGATGGGATCGCCGGCGTGCCAGGTGGTGACCACCGGTGCCTCGGTCGACCCGTACGTGCGCTTGACGATCGCGCCGAACGCCTCCGACGCCGTCTCGACGAACGCTGGGGTGACCCCCGCCCCGCCGCAGGAGATCAACCGCATCGATGCCACCGCTTCGGCGGAGAAGTTGGGGGCGGCCATCATCATCTGGAAGAAGGTGGGCGGGCCCATCATGAAGGTCACGCCGTGCGCCGCGATCAGATCCACCGCCCGTTCGGCCGACCACTTGTCCATCACGATGGCGGTCAGGCCCCCCGCGCCCGGCAGCATGACGGCGTTGCTGAGACCGGAGATGTGCGCCATCGGCGCCGGCATCAGCACCACGTCGTGCTCGTCGATGCCGTGGATGTCGAGCAACGTCCGAGCCTTGTAGGCCAGAGCTCGGTGCGTGTGCAGCACGCCTTTCGGGCCTCCGGTGGACCCCGATGTGAACAGCACGACCGACAAGTCTTCGGGTCGGGCGACGATCTCCATGACCGGTTCGGCCTCGAGGAGTGATTCGAACCGGCCGTTGCCGCGGACCTCGATCGCACCGGCGACGGTCGCTGCGGGCAGACCCGCTCCGGCCACCACCAACGCCGGGTCGACCGTGGCCAACACGTGGGCGACGTCGGATTCCGCGGCCAGGTGGTGCACCGGCGAGGCGATCGCGCCGAGCCGCCAGCACGCCCGATACAACACGATGGTCTCCCACCACGACGGCGTCTGAAAGCACACCGCATCGCCGCGGGCGACCCCAAGCGAACGCAACCCTCCGGCCACCCGACGCACTCGATCACCGAGTTCGGCGGCGGTCAGTGTGACGTCACCATCGATGGTGACCACACGATCACCGAGCCGCGATCCGACCTCCGAGAACAGCGCTTCGATCGACGGTTGGTCGGCCAGCGCGGCGGCTCCGGCGGACCCATCGTGGTCCCACGTTGCCGCCAGCCGACCCGTCGACCCAGCTCCTGCTCCACCCATCGAGCCGCAGCGTAGCGACGGGTGCACGCCGTGTACCCGGTTCGACGGTCCCCGACGGTTACGTTGCCGTCATGCTCCGTTCTGCTGACGAGTACCGCGACGGCCTGGCCGACGACCGTCGTGTCCACTACCGAGGCCGCCTCGCCGACGTGCTGGGTGATTCCGAACTGCGAGTGGCCGTCGATCACGCCGCGCTCGACTTCGATGTCGCCCACGATCCGGCCCACCGTGACCTCGCTGTCACCGTCGATCCGACCGTGCCCGGCGGCGAGTACTCCACCTATTACGCGCTGCCTCGGTCCGTCGACGACCTGATTCGTCGATCCAGCCTCATCGAGCTGGTCACCGGACTCGGCGGCACCATGGTGACGCTGATCAAGGAGATCGGTACCGACGCCCTGTTCGCGTTGCTTCGGACGCTCGACGGCGAAGGCTACGAACGGGCCGAGGCCTACTACCGCCATTGTCGCGACAACGACCTCTCCGTGGCGGTGGCGCAGACCGACGTGAAGGGCGACCGATCGCTGGCGCCGCACGCTCAGCCCGACCCCGATCATTATGTGCGAGTGGTCTCGGAAGGCCCCGACGGCATCGTGGTGCGGGGCGCCAAGACCCACACCTCGGTGACGGCCAACTCCGATGAGCTCATCGTGCTGCCGACTCGGGCCATGGGTCCCGACGATGCCGAGTGGGCGGTGGCGTTCGCCGTGCCCATGGACACCCCGGGGCTGCACCTCTACGTGTCGAGCTACCACTCAGGCGTGCTCGATCCGTTCGATCATCCGCTGTCGTCGAAGCACAAGATGCTCGAGTCGCTCACCGTCTTCGATGACGTGCTGGTGCCCTGGGATCGGGTGTTCCTGCACCGTCGTCCCGAGTTGGCCGGCCCGCTGGCCCTGGCTTTCGTCGAGTATCACCGTTTCACCGCGGTCAGCTACAAGCTCCCGCTGTTGGACCTGCTCGTGGGCGCCACGTCGCGCATCGTCGAGATGAACGGTGTGGCCAAGGCGGCTCACATTCGCGACAAGTTGTCGCGGCTGGTCATCTACGCCGAGACCATTCGGGGTCTCACCCACCTCGCCGCCCTGCGCGGCCACGAGGCCGAGCGAGGGCTGTGGGTCCCCGATCCCATGACCACGAACCTGGCCAAGTACACCTTCGCCACCCAGTACCACGAGCATCTTCGCTACGTGCAGGACTGCGCCGGTGGGCTGTTGGTCACCGGTCCGGGTGGCGAGGACTGGGCTGATCCCGCGACCCGCGCCGTGCTGGAGAAGTACTACCGCGCGGCCAGTGGTGCCGAGGAGCGACTGCGCATGTTGCACCTCATCAGCGACCTGACCGCCCGCGACTTCGGCGGATATCACGCGGTGTTGGCCGTCCACGCCGAAGGGTCGATCGAGGCGGAGAAGATGCAGATCCTGCGCGAGCACGACCCCAGCGCGGCTCGAGCACTGGCGGACCTGTTGGCCGCGCCACCTGTGCAAGGCGTCACATGACTCCAGATCGACCCACCAACGACCCGAATGATTGAATGACCTGAAGTGTTCAGTGCTCGAGCTGGACTTCGGCGGCGCCCCTCGCCCCACGCCTGACCCCCGGAGATGGACATGTCCAACGACACCGTCGTGAAGCAACGCGGCCCTCTCGATCGGGTTGCGCGGTTCTGCTACCGCCGCCGTTGGCTGGTGTTGCTGCTGTGGGTGCTCGTGCTGTTCGGGTCGCAGGCGCTCGCCGGTAACTTCGGCGGCGAACCGTCGTCGAGCTTCAGCATCCCCGGTTCAGAGTTCCAGAAGGCTCAGGACCTGTTGAAGTCGGCCGGTCGGGGGTTCTCCGGATTCCGTGGGCAGGTCGTGTTCAGCTCGAACTCCGGCACCGCCGATCCGGCGGTGCAGAAGTCGGCCGAGGCACTGTTCAAGAAGATCAAGGGCGTCAAGACGGTCTCGTCGATCACGAGCCCGTACGACGCGGCCAACGCTCGCGCTGCATCGCAGGTCTCCAAGGACGGCAAGGTGGCGTTCGCCGACGTCAACTTCAACACCGAGAGTTCGAACGCGATCAAGGACCCGGCCGCCAAGATCGCCACGCTGGTCGAGTCGGCCAATCGAGGCGGCCTGCAGGCGGAGCTGAGCGGGTTCATGTTCCAGGATCGCCAGCCCCCGGGCGCGACCGAGGGCGTCGGCATTCTCGCGGCCATCATCATCCTGTTGGTGTCGTTCGGTTCGGTTCTGGCGATGGGCCTCCCGATCCTGACCGCCATGTTCGGCATCGGCATCGGTCTGGCGGCGGTCAACCTGCTCGCCAATGTCATGTCCATGCCCGAATTCGCCGCGCAGCTGGCCGCAATGATCGGCATCGGCGTCGGCATCGACTACGCGCTGTTCATCGTCACCCGCTACCGCAACGCGTTGCACCAGGGCTGGTCGCCAGAGGACTCCGTCGCCTTGGCCATCCGCACGTCCGGTAAGGCCGTGTTGTTCGCCGGCTGCACCGTGGTCATCTCGATGCTGGGGATGTTCCTCATCGGGATCGACTTCCTCAAAGGTCTCGCCACCGGAGCATCGCTCGCCGTGTTGGTGACCATGTTGGCGTCGGTGACGCTGCTCCCGGCCGTGCTCGGCTTCGTCGGGCACAAGATCGACAGTCTGGCGTTGCCCTGGGCCAAGAAGAGCGTCGTCACCGAGCGCAACATCTGGTTCCGTTGGAGCCGCGTCATCCAGCGTCGACCCTGGCCGATGGCGGCGCTCGGGCTCATCATCCTGGTGGCCATCGCGTGGCCGGTGTTCTCGATCCGGCTCGGCAGCTCCGACGCCGGCAACATCCCCAAGACCGACACCACCCGACGCGCCTACGACCTGCTGTCGGAAGGCTTCGGCCCCGGCTACAACGGTCCGTTCGTGATCGCCGTGGAGGCGCCCGGTGGCACGACGATCGGACAGTTGCAGAAGTTGTCGGCCGACGTCGCCGCAGCCAAGGGCGTGGCTTCGGTGACCCCGGTCATCCCGATCAAGGGCAAGATCGTCGAGCTGATGAAGGCCGGCGCTGCTGCCGGAGGCGCCGCCCAGCCGGTCAGTGGGAATCCATTCGAGCAGTTCAAGAATGTGAAGCTGCCCGACGAGACCGTGGGGCAGATGATCGTGACACCGTCGACCTCGCCGCAGGATGAGGCCACGGTGCAGCTGTACGACCGTCTCAAGGACGAAACCATCCCCGCCTCCGTGCAGGGCACCCAGGTCAAGGCCTACGTCGGCGGTTCGACCGCAGCGTTCGAGGAACTGTCCAACCTGTTGCAGAAGCGGCTGCCCTTGTTCATCGGCGCCGTCCTTGCGCTGTCGTTCTTCCTGCTCATGGGTGTGTTCCGGTCGTTCATGGTGCCGCTCAAGGCCGTGATCATGAACCTGCTGTCGATCGGCGCGGCCTATGGCCTGCTGGTCCTGGTGTTCCAGAAGGGCGTGACGTTCGGGCTCGACGTGGGCCGTGAAGGACCGATCGAGAGCTTCGTCCCGATGATGATGTTCGCCATCATTTTCGGCCTGTCCATGGACTACGAGGTGTTCCTCCTGTCGAGAGTGAAGGAGGAGTACGACCGCACCGGCGACAACGGCACCGCCGTCGCCGACGGGTTGTCGCACACCGCTCGGGTCATCACCGCAGCCGCCGCAATCATGTTCTGCGTGTTCGGCTCGTTCATCTTCTCCGAAGGGCGCGTGCTCAAGGAGTTCGGGCTCGGCCTGGCCGCGGCGGTGCTGATCGACGCCACCATCGTCCGAATGATCCTGGTGCCGGCCACCATGGAGTTGTTGGGTGACGCCAACTGGTGGCTGCCCAAGTGGCTGAACAAGCTCATTCCCAACATCTCGATCGAGGGCGACGCTGACGACCACCTCCCGCCGCCGGCGTCGGAGCCCCAAGCCGAGCTGGTCGGGGCCGGCCAGGCCTGACCGTCGACGGGGCTATCGTCTGGCAGTTGACGAGCCAGGGGGCGTGATGGCAGACAATCAGACCCCGTCGTTGGGGGAGACCTTCCCGGCCATGCGAGAGGCATCGAGCGCGTACCTCGGAGCCATCGACTCGTTGCCGTCGCCGGACCGGCGCACCCACGAACTGATTCGCTTGGCCTGTTCGGTGATCCTTCGCCACCCCGGTGCCATCGAACGTCACGCCATGTTGGCCGCCGAATTCGGTGCCACCTGGGCCGACGTGGTCGGCACGCTGGTGCTGACCGAGCCCGGCTTCGGCCTCATCCCTGCCCGCGACGCCATGGCCCACGCCCGGTCCGGCTTCCAGCGCGGACTGGTCGCGCTCGGAACCGACGACGCGGACGACGCTGAGCTCGACGAGCCCGAACTGCCGTGACCGACACGCCTCGCCCGTTCCGGGTCATGCCCGCGGTCGTCGAGGCGACCGAACCGTTCTGGCTGGGCGGCGCCGAGGGCGAACTGCGGTTCTGGAGATGCGACGAATGCGGCACCATCCAGCACCCACCGTCGCCCCGCTGTGCAGTGTGTCTGTCGAAATCGCTGACGGTCATCGCTGTCTCGGGTCTGGCGACGGTGCACACGTTCACGGTGAACCACCAGGCCTGGTACCCGAACTTCGACCCGCCCTATGTGGTCGCGATCGTGACCATCGACGAGCAGGACGACGTGCGATTGACCACCAACATCGTGGGCGTGGATCCGTCGGAGGTGTTCATCGGGCAACGAGTGCGGGTGGTGTTCGAGGAGTACGACGGCGTGTGGCTGCCGTTCTTCACCCCGATCGCCGACGCTGGCGAGGTGCACGCCACCGATGAGGCAGGCTCGTGATCGAGATCGGCGAACGCAAGGCTGTCATCTCGGGGGTGGGCCAGAGTCAGGTCGGTCGACGCATCTACCGGGACCCGCTCGATCTCACCCTCGATGCCTGTCTCGAGGCCATCGCCGATGCCGGACTGACCCGCGACGACATCGACGGGCTCGCCACCTATCCCGGCAACATGAGCGTCCCACCGGGGTTCTCCGGAGGAGGCATCACCGAGGTGCAGGACGCGCTGCGCCTCAACCTCAACTGGTTCGCCGGCGGCATCGAGCTGCCTGGTCAGTTGGGCTCGGTCGCCAACGCAATCGCCGCAGTGGCAGCGGGGTGGTGCAATCACGTGTTGTGCTTCCGCACGGTCTGGGAGGCATCGGCGCAGGGCGATCAGGGCCGCGCTTCGGTCAGCGCCGGTGGCGGTGGCGGTGGGGGCAGCTATCGGGCCACCGGGTTCATGCAGTGGACGCTGCCGTTCGGGGCGCCGTCGGCAGCCAACTGGATCGGGATGATGGCGCAACGCCACTTCTACGAGTTCGGCACCACTCGCGAGCAGCTCGGTGCCATCGCCATCAACTCACGAGCCAACGCCGCACTCAACCCCAAGGCCATCTACACCGCGCCCATGTCGATGGACGACTACCTGTCGGCGCGCCTGGTGTCGACTCCGCTGGGCCTCTACGACTGCGACGTCCCGGCGGACGGTTCGACGGCCATCATCGTGAGCCGAGCGGAGACAGCGCCTGATCTGCGGCGTCCGCCCGTGCGCATCGAGGCGGTCGGAACCGCCCTGCACGGTCGACCGAGCTGGGACCAGTTCGACGACCTCACCACCATGGCGGTCCGGGATGCCTCCACGATGATGTGGGATCGCACCGACCTCACTCCCGACGACGTCACCGTCGCCGAGCTGTACGACGGTTTCAGCTTCATCACCCTGTGTTGGCTCGAGGCGCTGGGGTTCTGCGGCAAGGGTGAGGGCGGCCCGTTCGTCGAAGGCGGCACCAACATCGCTCGCGTCGGTGGCCGGGTCGCGCTCAACACCCATGGCGGGCAGTTGTCCGCCGGTCGTCTCCACGGCTACGGCTTCCTGCACGAGGCCTGCCTGCAGCTGTGGGGCGAAGCCGGTGCTCGGCAGGTGCCGGATCAACCGGAGGTTGCCATCGCCGCGGCCGGTGGCGGTCCATTGGCAGCGAGCCTCCTGCTCACCCGCTGACGCGTTCACCGCCGCTGTCACGGCCGAGTCAGTCGGTCAGGTCCCTGATGCGTCGCTCCGGTCGGAACGCCAGAAGTCCGATGACGGCGTAGCCCACCCCGAACAGCAGGATCACCCCTGCGTTCGTCAGCACACCACCGAACGTCGCGCTGCCATCGGCCACCTGGTCGACTGCTCGGAAGAACCAGTAGCTGGGAAAGATCCGCCCGGTCGTCTGGGCCCAGCCGGCCAGGAGCGGATATGGGGCGAGGCCCCCCGCCGATGCCGGCAGCAGGAGCCCCGCCGCATAGCAGGCCACGGTGAACGCCGAGCTGGTCGGGCAGATCGCCACCAACATCCACCCCAACATGGTCAGGGTGAACGCGAAGACCACGACCAGCAGCAGTCTGGGGAACGGGTCGGTCAGTAGATCGATGCCGAACACGACCGCCGCCAGCAGGTACACCACGACGGCCAACACGACTTCGCCGACGAAGGTCACCAGCACCTTCGAACCCACGATGGCGCTCCACCCGATTCCGGTCATGCGAAGTCGTTCCGACACGTGGTTCGTGATGTCGTCGTTGACGGTGTAGCCGAGGAACACCAGGCTGAGGATTCCCCACAGACAGATCTGCCCGACAGCGGTCTGCTCGGCGGCGGGCCCGGTCGAGCTCGTGGCCAGCGCGTATTCGAAGGCCGGTCGGATGAACCACACCAGCCCGATCGGGATGATCACGTACAGCAGACGGATCGGCCACACGCCGAGCGAGCGTCGAACCTCCTGACGGAACAACACTGCGAAACCGGTCACTGGAGTCGCCCCCGCTTCGGTTCGTCGGCATCGAAGCGAAGCATGGCCAGCACCGCGAAGATCAACGCGAAACCACACAACGCGGTGAACGGCTTCCACACCGACGACAGTCGACCGTCGTCGAGGAGCAGCGTCTGGAATCCGCTGATGATCCAGTAGATCGGACTGAGCCGTGAGACCGTCTGCACTGCGTGGGGCAACAAGCCGTAGGGGGAGAGTGCTCCGCCGATCGCGGCCAGGAACACTCCCGCGCCGTAGGTCCAGGCGTCGTACAGCGCGTTGGTCGGCACGAGCGCGATGCCGAGCCACCCCCAGGCGACGATCACCGCAGACATGGCCAGCACCAGGAGCACCAGTCCTCCGACGACCCCCGACACATCGACCTGCCAGACGACGAACGCTCCGCCGATGACCAGGACGAATTGCGTGACGACGAGGAGGTAGTGGGCCAGCACTTTGCCCAGGACCACCTCCGCGGTCGAGGACGGGCCGGCGCGCCGTCGGTCCCACACGCCCCACTGGTGCTCGTTGTAGGTGGCCAGCCCGAGATGGCTGAGGGCCAGGAAGCTGTAGAGAGCAGCCGTGCCCGGTCCGAGCAGCTCGATGCCGGTGGCGTGCGTGAGCCCCTTGGCTCGTAGGTAGATCTGGAAGCTGTTCTTGACGAAGGCCATCAACCCGAACGGCACCAGCACGTAGGCCATCGCCACCGGGTACGACGCGATCACGTAGCGGAGCTCGAATCGAGCAACGGTGAGGCTACGGCGCAGCATCGATGTCGAGTCTGGGGAGCTCGCTCGAGCCGGCATCGGGGTCGAAGCTCCGACCGGTCAGCTGCGAGAACACCCGATCGAGGTCGGCTTGGAGCACGTCGACGCCAACGACCCGACTGACCTCCGCGCCCAGCGATGCCATCACCGCGCCGAGCTCGCGACGGGGGTCGACGGCAGGAAATCGCAGAGCCGCTCCGTCGACGATGCTCCCACGGACCTGCGGCGGCCGGTCGTCGAAAGTGACAACGATGGTCGGCGGGGCGTACTGCGCCAGCAAT
>JBBQLA010000042.1:0-10203 GCA_038327485.1 Acidimicrobiales bacterium | reverse complement strand
GGCTTCGCCATCGCGTCCTACTGGATCATCCCCGGTCTGCTCCTCCTGCCGTTCATCGGTTGGGTCGGCGATCAGGTCGGGATCCGGTGGGGAATGTTGATCATGGTGCCGGTGCTCCTGACCGGCGCCGTGCTGGTGGCCTCCGCGGGTTCTGTCATCAAACGTGACATCGAGGATGTGTGGACCACCTCGTCGGCTCGGAGCCAGGTGCTGTTCCAACGCCGTCGAGGCCAGGCCAAGCTCCTGCTGATCCGAAACCTCAACGTGAGCTACGGCCCGGTGCAGGTGTTGTTCGACATCAGCACCGAGATCGACGAGGGCGAGGTGGTGGCCCTGCTGGGCACCAACGGTGCCGGCAAGTCGACGCTGCTGAAGGCGATCTCCGGCACGGTGGAGGCCGACTTCGGAGCGGTGATCTTCGACGGTCGCGACATCACCCACGCGCCGCCCAACGAGATCGCCGACCGAGGTGTGTCACAGATGCCCGGGGGCAACGGTGTGTTCCCCACGCTGACGGTGCGCGAGAACCTGCGCGTCGCAGGATGGCAACGTCGCCGCGACCGTCCCAAGCTCAAGGCCGACATCGCCGCAGCGATGGTGACCTTCCCGGTATTGGCTGACCGGATCGACGAACCCGCCGCCAACCTGTCGGGCGGACAGCAGCAGATGCTGGCGCTGGCCATGTCGCTGTTGACCCAACCGCGGCTGCTCATGATCGACGAACTGTCATTGGGACTCGCCCCCGTGGTGGTCGAGCAGTTGGCCGGCCTCGTTCGAGAGGTGGCCTCTCGAGGGACCACGATCATCCTGGTCGAACAGTCCGTCAACGTGGCGCTCACGCTGGCCGAACGGGCGTTGTTCATGGAGAAGGGCCAGATCCGCTTCACCGGTCCCACTGCCGAGCTGCTCGATCGTCCCGACATCCTGCGCTCGGTGTTCCTCGGCAACGTCACTGCTGACGCGGTCACCTCGGTTCGAGAGCCCGAGCCCACAACGACCTCGGACGACGATGCTCGAACGTCGGTGCTCGAGACGATCGAGGTGTCGTGCGGCTTCGGCGGGATCCGTGCCGTGGACAACGTGAGCCTGACGGTGGCCCAACGTGAGATCGTGGGGCTCATCGGACCCAACGGCGCCGGCAAGACCACACTGTTCGACGTGATCAGCGGCTTCGCCCCACGACAACACGGCCGGGTCCTGGTGAATGGGATCGACGTCACCGAACTGGCGCCGCACCGGCGGGCGCTGGTCGGCCTGGGACGCTCGTTCCAGGATGCCCGGCTGTTCACCGGAATGACCGTCGCGGAGTCATTGGCGGTGGCGTACGACCGATGGACCGATGCCAAGGATCCGATCAACTCGATGTTCCGCCTGCCAGCGTCGATCGACAGCGAGGCGAAAGTCCACCGCCGCGTCGACGAGTTGCTGGAGTTGTTCTCGCTGGGTGACTATCGCAACTCCTTCGTCGGCGAGCTCTCGACCGGGACCCGTCGAGTCGTCGATCTCGCGGCGGTCGTAGCCCACAGCCCGACGGTGTTACTCCTCGACGAACCGTCATCGGGCATCGCCCAGCGCGAGGCCGAATCGCTCGGGCCGTTGATCCGCCGCCTACGCGACGAACTCGGGTGCGCGGTCGCAGTGATCGAGCACGACATGGCGCTGCTGGCCGCAGTGTCCGACCGGATGGTGGCGCTCGACGCAGGCTCGGTCATCGCCACGGGCACTCCCGACGAGGTGCTGAACGACGCGTTCGTCATCGAGTCGTACCTCGGCAACACCGCCGAATTGATCGCGAGATCCGGCATCCGACCCACCGCGGTGCCCTAGGGTCCGACGCACGAAGTTCGACCATCGGGGGGTGAGTCGTGCAGCCATCAGGCATGCAACCGTCGGGACCACGATCGTCCGGGATGCGCTCGTCATCGGGCGATCCGAGCGCGTCGAAATCGCCCATGCGTGTCGTGCTCCCGATCGTCGCAGTGCTCGCCGTGGTGGCCGCCGTCGGAGTGGTCGTGTTGACATCGAGCGACGACTCGAAGGCGAAGTCGTCGACGAGTACCACCGTCGCTGGCACAGCCGGTGCCCACAGCGTCGCTGACGTGTCCTATCCAGTAGGGGTGCTTCCGTACGCCAAGGCCAAGTCGCAGGGCAAGGAAGCCGGAACCGACTGGGGCAAACGATGTGACACCACCACCGGCAAGTTGGCGTTGCCCCTGTTCCCCCAACAACCTTGCTTCGCGCCGTTCACCGGCGACAACGGCGGCGCCACCGCCCCGGGGGTGACCAAGGACACCATCAAGGTGATCGTGTACCTCCCTCAACCCAACGACCCGGTCCTCAAGTTCGTGTACGCCCAGATCAGCAACGACGACACCGTCGATCAGGCGTTCCAGACCTACCAGTCGTTCAACACGATGTTCTCGCACTACTACGAGACCTACGGCCGCAAGGTCGAACTCGAGCGGTTCGACGCGAGCGGCACGGTCGCCGACCCGGTCGCGGCCATCGCAGATGCCGAGTCGATCGCGGCCAAGCAACCGTTCATGGTCTTCGGCGGACCGCTGCTGACCAGCGCGTTCGCCGACACCCTGGCGAAGCGCAAGGTGATGTGCGTCAGCTGCACGCCGAGCCAACCCACCGAGTGGTACGTCCAGCATGCCCCGTACGTCTGGGACATCCAGAAGGACCAGATCGAGAACCAGACCCTGGCGTCGGAGTTCATCGGCAAGCAGCTGGCCGCTCATCCGGCAGCTCACGCGGGTGATCCCGCGATGACCACCAAGACGCGGGTGTTCGGCTACATCCACGTCAAGGGATCCGACAGCAGCCAACTGCTCGAGGACGCGTTCGTGGCATCTCTCAAGACCTACAACGTCGAGTTCGCCCGGATCGAGACGTACGAACTGCCGACTGAGCTCGGCGGAACAGGTCGCGACATGATCACGCGGATGAAGGAGGCGGGGGTGACCACAGTGGTCTTCTCGGGGGATCCGCTGGCGCCGCAGACGTTGACCTCGATCGCCACGGACCAGCAGTTCTTCCCAGAGTGGGTCGTGACCGGCACGGTGCTGGTGGACACTGCGGCGTTCAGTCGCACCTATGACTCCAAGCAGTGGTCCCACGCGTTCGGGGTGTCGAACCTGTTCGCCCGCGTCGACCCGACGACGGCTGGATCGGTCTACCTTCACAAGTGG
Organism: Acidimicrobiales bacterium; assembly: GCA_038327485.1. Taxonomy (GTDB): domain Bacteria; phylum Actinomycetota; class Acidimicrobiia; order Acidimicrobiales; family Microtrichaceae; genus JBBQLA01. Next base: position 7,009 of record JBBQLA010000042.1, on the reverse strand, counting down.
TACTACGGCACGCCGCCGGCGGCGGCGAAGACCAGCACCGTCACCTTGCCGAACCTGCAGTTCCTGTACAACCCGTTGCAGGGCGTTGGGCCGAAGCTCACACCCGACACCTTCCGCACCACGCTGTTCACCTCCCCGATCGTCAAGTCCACAGCGGTGTCACCACAGATCTCCTACGGCGACCGTGGGATCTGGCCGACCACCGACTACACGGGGCTCGATGATCAGACGCTGATCTGGTGGGATCCCGTCGCTACCGGGCCCGACGAACTGAACCGACCGGGAACCGGCCTGTGGCGCTACGTGGCCAATGGCAAGCGGTACCTGCCGGGCCAATTTCCCAAGACAGAGGCGAAGTTCTTCGACCGGGCCGACACCGTGACCATCCTCGATGAGCCCCCGCCGGAGGCGAAGATCAGCGCCGACTACCTACCGGTGAAGTAGTGCGGCGCCGGTGAAGTAGCGATCAGTCGTCTTGGTCGCGCAGGAACGCCTGCAGTTCCGCAGCCAACTCGTCGCCAGTGGGCAACGGACCCAAGTTCGTGTCGGGTGGCGTCGAGTCGTACAGCTCCTCGAGCTGGTTGATCATGCGGCGATGCTGCTCGTTGGCCTCGACGAGTTCGTCGAGCTGGCGGCGCGTCGTGGCCGACTGTTCGAGCAATTCGCCCGTGCCGAGCGACAGCCCGGCGGATCGATTGAGCGACTCGATCAACGACAGCGCCGCTGCGGGGTACGGCATGCCCGAAATGTAGTGGGGGACCTGAGCCCAGAGTCCGATGGCGGGGATGCCCGATTCGACCGCCGCGACCTCAATGGCGGTCTGTACGCCGGCGGGCACCTCGATGGTGCCGAGTTCCATCCCCAGCAGTCCTTGGACGTGGTCCGCGCTGGGGGTGGTACCCGAGAGCTTGGTCTCGCGGGTGTGCGGCACCGGCGCGGGGTAGGCGCCGAGTCCGATGATCATGCGCACGCCGAGGTCGAGGGCCGTGTCGACCACCGTGCCGCAGAACGCACCCCACGCGTGATCGGGTTCGGCCCCGCTGAGCACGATGATGTGATTCCCGGCGTGGTCAACGATGGCGCGCATGTCGATCGACGGCCACGTGAGTTCTTCGATGACGCCGTCGACGAGGCTCATGACCGGGCGCCGAGCGCGAAAATCCAGGAGCGCGTCGGTATCGAAGGTGGCGATCAGTTCGTGGTCGTGCCCATCGAGCACGGTCTGGATTGCGGTCGCGGCTGCACTACCGGCATCGATCCAGCCAGGCAGCCCGACGATCATCACCGGCTCGTGCAACGGTGGGTGATCGAAGAGATCGAGAAGCTCAGACATCAGGCGATCCGTTCCGCGGCACTCTCGGCCAGGGAGGCCAGGCTGGCGACGACTCCGGCGAACCCCTCGACCTGCGCCTCGGGCGTGTCGCCCATGGCGCCGCCGGCGTAGCGGGCGTACACGCCGGCCATGATGCAGGTCAGTTTCCAGTAGCCGAAAGCGATGTAGAAGTCGATGTGGGTCAGGTCTCGACCCGATGCAGCGGCGTAGCGATCGAGCACCTCCGCCTTTCGCAGGAAGCCGGTCGCGGCGGTCGGCGACGCCTGCGGCAGCGTGTTCTCCTCGCCCGGATCGGCCCAGTACACCCACAACAGCCCGACGTCGGCCAGCGGATCACCGAGCGTGCAGATCTCCCAGTCGAGCACGGCGCCGACCGACCCGTCCGAGGACAGCATGCAGTTGTCGAGTCGGTAGTCGCCGTGGACGATGGCCGCACCCTGTTGTTGTGGCACCTGTGCAGCGAGGATGTCGTGGACCCGGTCGACCGCGGCGAAATCCATCCCCGGGTTCTGCGTCTTCGAGGCTTGATACTGGGTGTACCAGCGCTTGAGCTGCCGCTCGATGTAGGACTCCTTGCGGCCGAGGTCACCGAGGCCGACCGCGTCGACATCGACAGAATGGATCGCGGCCAACACATCGACGATCGATTCCGACGCTGTGCGTCGCTGAGCCTCGCTGAGCGCTGCTGCGCCAGCGGGGTCACGGACGACCGTGCCGTTGACGAAATCCATCATGTAGAACGGCGCGCCGATCACCGAGTCGTCGGTGCACAGTCCAATGGTGGACGGGACCGGCACGTTGGTGGAGTGCAACGCCGAAATGATGCGATGTTCGCGACTCATGTCGTGGGCGGTTGCCAGAACCTGCCCGAGCGGGGGTCGGCGCAACACGAACGGTCGGCCGGCGCTGTCGGTCACCCGGTACGTGAGGTTGGAATGGCCGCCTGCGATCAACGAGAAATCGAGTGGCGGGCTCAGTGCGGGCACGCGTGCGCTCAGCCAGGTCGTCACGGCTGCGCTGTCGATCCCTCGGGTTGGTTCCCCCACATGCCCTCCTCGTCGAGCTGAGGCTAGTGGCCGATCACACAGTCCCACCCAGCCCAACTCGCGGTGCTCGACTCGTAGACTCAAGGCCATGACCGAGGCCATGAGCAACGCGATCGACGCCACCGATGCGACCTTCCAGACCGATGTGATCGACGCGTCGGTGACGACGCCGACCATCGTCGACCTGTGGGCGCCGTGGTGTGGGCCGTGCGTCACCCTGGGGCCCATCATCGAGTCGGTCGTCGACTCGTTCGAGGGTCAGGTCCGGCTGGTCAAGGTGAACATCGACGAGAACCCGGCCATCAGCCAGGCATTCCAGGTGCAATCGATCCCCGCCGTGTTCGCAGTGGTGGACGGCAAGGTGGCCGACGGGTTCGTCGGTGCCCAGCCCGAAGCGAAGGTCCGCGAGTTCGTGGAGAAGTTCGTGCCAACCAAGCAGGAGACCGAGCTCGATGCCCTGATCCGGGTCGGTGACGAGGAGTCGTTGCGGGCCGCGTTGGTGCTCGCTCCCGGTGATTCGACAGTGGTGACAGCGCTGGCAGCGCTGATTGTCGACGAGCGCTCCGATGAAGCGTTGCAGTTGCTCGCGAAGATTCCCGAGACGGCAGCGACCCGCCACATCGCCGCGTTGGCCCGCGCCGGTGCCGGGGCCACCGACGATGTCGACGCCCGCTTGGGGGAGCTGTTGCTGCACGTGAAGGATGATGACGACGCCCGGCAGAACTACATCGATCTACTGGAACTGCTCGGCCCGGATGATCCACGCACGGCCACTTATCGCCGCAAACTCACCAACGCGCTGTACTGACGAAGGCGCCCTTCAGCTACTGTCCCGAAACGTCGTCGGCTGAGCCGATGCGCACCATGGCTTCCCCTCCCGGATCTCGTTCGAGGAGGTGCGCGCCGTGGACGCCGCACGATTTCGCACCGAAACACCCGATCGGCGACACGCGGCCCGGCCCGAATCGGCTGACGCGCTCGACGAGCTGTTGCGACCCGCACCGGCGCGATGGGCCCCGAGGCTGCCGTCATCTCGACTGTTGATCGGACTCGCGGCCGCCGTCGCCGTCGGCTCGATTGCTTGGTTGACGTTGTCGGCGTCGCACCAACCAGCGGAGCTGACGCTGCCACGGGCCGATTCGAGCTCCGCCGTGGCGCCCAACACGGCCGGAGCCCCAACGTCACCGAATGCCGGGGTGCCGGGGGCACCGAATGCCGGGGTACCGGCGGTATCGACCACCTCGATCGTCGGTGTGGTCGCGCATGTCGTGGGCGCAGTCAACGAGCCCGGCGTGGTGCATCTCGCCGCCGGGGCCCGAGTCACCGACGCTGTCGACGCGGCCGGCGGATTCCGCGGTGACGCCGACCTCGAGCGGATCAACCTCGCCTCCCCGGTCACCGACGGCGAACGGGTCTACGTCGTGGCGGTCGGGCAGGCCGCAGTACCCACCGCAGTCGGTGGAACCGGTGCGAGCCCCGGCGCGACCAGCGCTGGGTCGGGGGCCACTCCGTCGATCATCGACCTGAACGCCGCCACGGCGGAGCAGCTCGACGCACTGCCAGGCGTGGGTCCTTCGACAGCGTCGGCGATCGTTGACTACCGCACCAAGAACGGCCCGTTCACCCGTGTCGAGGATCTGCTCGACGTTCGGGGGATCGGCGACGCCAAGCTCGAGGCGCTGCGTGAGTCGGTGACGGTCGGTCCATGAACGATGCCTCGGTCGTCGGTGTCGCGGTGGTCGCCTCGGCGATCGCTCGTCTCGCGCTGGACGTGCCGCTGTGGCTCATCGCGGCCGGAGTTGCGATTGCGTTGCTGGCTCGGCGTCCACCACTCTTGTGCGTACCTCTGGTCCTGGTCATCGGTTGGCATTCCCATCGCGACCTCGTGGCGCTCGATGACTCGCCTCGGCACCAGTTCACCGGTTGGGTGACGTTGACCGACGACGCATCGCGCGGCAACTTCGGTGCCAGCGCCGAGGTGCGGCTCGGCGACGGGCGGAGGGTGCTGGCTCAGGCCGACGACGTGTTGGCCGGTGATCTGGCGCCCACCACCATGGGGTCGAGGCTGCTGCTCGAGGGGCGCCTCGGCCCGCTGTCCAGACGCACGGATCGAACGGTGGCCCGTCACCTCGCGGGGTCTCTCGCGGTCGAATCCATCATCGGTCGAGCCCGCGGTGGCTGGCCCTTCGAGCTGGCCGATCGCGTCCGATCGACGCTGACACGAGGCGCGTCCGGCATCGGGGCCGAAGGTTCGGCCCTGTTCGAGGGTCTGGTCCTCGGTGATGATCGTCATCAGGACGACCTGACCCGACACCGGTTTCGTGCGTCGGGACTGTCTCACCTGTTGGTCGTTTCCGGAGAGAACGTGGCGTTCGTGCTGGTGGCGGCGGCGCCGTTGACCAGTCGGTTGTCGCTGAGGTGGCGACTGGGTGTCACGTTGGTGGTATTGGTCGGCTTCGGGACCCTGGTCAGATGGGAACCGTCGGTGCTTCGGGCGATCGCCATGTCCGGAATCGCTTCGCTGGCGGCGTTCCGTGGCCGTCGGGTCAGCGGGCTGCGGGTCTTGGCCTTGGCAGTACTCGCCCTGGTCACCGTCGATCCGCTGATCGTGTGGTCACTGGGCTTCTGGTTGTCGGTCACTGCGACGTTGGGCTTGGTCCTGCTGGCGAGGAGGACCTCGAGGGTCCTGCCCGGCCCTCGGTTCCTGGCCGACGCGCTGGGTGTGGTGCTCGCCGCCCAGATCGGGGCCGTGCCGCTGGTGGTGACGGTCTTCGGCGTGGTCCCGGCCTCGGCGCTGATCGCCAATCTGGTGGCAGTGCCCGCCGCCGGCTGGGTCATGGTGTGGGGCTGCACCGCTGGGTTCGCCGCCGGCGTCGGCCCGAGCTGGTTGGCCATGCTCATCCACTTCCCCACGCGCCTGCTCGAGTGGTGGATCGCTACCACCGCTCGGCTCGCTGCGACGCCCGGCCTGCCGGTGTGGGGGCCCTTCGGCGCGGCGTTGACGGCGGTCGCCATCGTCGCGGGAGTGTGGTCGTGGCGGCGACCCAGGGTGATCGTCCGACGAATCGGGGTGGTGGTTGCCTGCGGTGCCGGTGTCGCCGCGATCCTGCTGGGCCTACGTGGCCCTCCGTCTGGGGTGCAGCCAGCGGGACGGGGGGCTCAACTCGCAGTCGGTCTCCACGGCGAGCAGGTGCTGATCATCGGAGGGGCGGCCCACGTCGATGACGTTCTCGACTCGTTGGACGCGCTCCACGTGGGATCGGTCGATCTGGTCGTCGTGACCGCTCGAGGTGCAGCCCGACCGGCCGGCACCGTCATCGAAGAGCTCGGAGCCACCCGTGTGGTCGCAGCTGACCGCTCAGGGCTGCCGGCAGCGAGCCAACTCACTGCCGGGGTCATTCGTGTCGGCGCGCTCCTGCTCGACGTCGACGAGCGCGACGACCGGTGGACCGTGACCGCCCGAATCGAGTCCGAGGCGCCGGTGTAACTTGCCGAGCGTGATTCTCGAGCTGGGTCCCGACCATCGATTCGACATCACTCATCGCGCGTTGGTCATGGGGATCCTCAACCGCACGCCGGACTCGTTCTTCGACGGCGGGGAGTACTTCGAGTTCGATCGTTTCCTGGCCAAGGCCCAGCAACTCGTCGACGAAGGAGCAGATTTCCTCGATGTGGGCGGAGTGAAAGCCGGACCGGGCCCGGCCGTCGACACCGAGGAGGAGCTCGATCGAGTCGTGCCGGCCATTGCGGCCCTCACCGACCGGTTCAGTCTTCCGATCTCGGTCGACACCTGGAATCCCGTGGTGCTCGACGCAGCGCTGACCGCAGGTGCCGTCGTCGGCAACGACATCAGCGGGTTCGCCGATCCGGAGTACCTCGACATCTGCGCCCGCCACGACGCGTCGGTCGTGGCCACCCACATCCGCCTCGGGCCGAGGGTTGCGGACCCCCATCCCGAGTACGGCGACCTCCTCCGCGACGTGCGGGCCTTCCTCGACGTGCGGGCTCGACGAGCGCTCGCAGCAGGGATCCCGCATCAGCGGATCATGGTCGACGACGGTCTCGACCTGGGCAAGACCGAGGCTCAGTCGGTCGAGTTGCTTCGCACTTCGGATCAGCTGGCTGCGCTCGGATACGCCACCTTCCTCTCCGCCTCGAACAAGCGCTTCCTCGGTGATCTCGTGGGCACTGCAGTGACTGATCGCGGAGACGCGTCGCTCGCCGCTCATGCCCTCGGGATCGGGCTCGGCTGTCGAGTCCTGCGCTCCCACGACGTGATCGGATCACGGCGGGTGGCCGACACCATGGCAATGCTGCTCGAGGCTCGTGCCGATCGGACCGAGCGTCTCGGGTCGCCGTCCCGTTCGATGAGCGCAGCGGTCTCGTGAGCTCGCGCGTCCACCTGCTCACCGGCGACGACCCGGTGTTGTTGTCCGAGGCCGTGTCGGGCCTGTTGGGCGAACTGCTCGGCAGCCGCGATGCCGATGGAGTCGTCGACACATTCACCGGTGACGACTACGAAATCGCCTCAGCCATCATCGCCGCAGCCTCGATCTCGATGTTCGACGAGCGCATCGTGGTGTTGCGCAACACCGCCAGGTTCAAGATCGCCGAGCTCGGGTCGCTGCTG
>JBBQLA010000041.1:0-10315 GCA_038327485.1 Acidimicrobiales bacterium | reverse complement strand
ATCGGACGGAACGACTCTCGTCGCCGCGTTCACCACATCGTCGCGGAGCGCGACGGGCAAGGTGAGTGCTGGCTCGTCGGTCGAAGCGGCCACTGTCTCGAGCAAGGACGTCGGATCACAGAAGGTCGTTTCGATGCTCCGCAGCGGTCCTTCGGTGCACGCTGCGTCCCACAGGCCGATCAGATGGTCGAGTCGCTCTGGACCCGACTGGTCATCGCCGGGTAGGGGTGAAGCGACCTGTCCTGCAGCTGTTTCGAGTCCTTCGAGACCGACCAGGTGAAGAAGTCGCCGACCTTGCGGTGACAGCCCGCGAACCAAGAGTTCCGTGCCGGCCGAGCGCATGTCGTTGCGGGCCTTCACGAACGCTCCAACCGCCGCGCAATCGAAGAAACATACGGCGCTCAAATCGACTGTCACCCGGTCCGGCGCCCCAGCCGCAGCTTCAGTCAACGCCAGTTCGAGCGTCGGGACCGTCAGCACGTCGATCTCGCCGCCGCACCACACCACCACCTCGCGAGTCGACCCGATCCTGAACAGCGGATGGCCACGATCATCTGGAGGCTTCTCGCCAGACGTCTCGTCGGAATTGCTCATCGGTCGGCTCCGGTTGTCGAGAAGACAGCCGCCGGGGACCGGAGCGACGATGGACCACATACCAGGAGCGTCCTGGATGCGAGCCCTCACTCTAACGGTTCTGATGTGCGATCGGTGGTCGCCGCGCTGAGTCGCTATGAGTTCGATTCGTCTGGGAGGGCCTCTCGTGTCGGTGATGGGGAGCCCTGCCGCGGTTCAGAGGTCGATTCCGAGGTCGGCGTCGTTGTCGGGTTCGGCGACTGGTGTTGGTTGGTGGGCCATGGTTTGTGCGCTGGTCCGGTTGATGGTGATTCGGACGCGTTGGAGGGCGGTCTCACTCTGCTCGGCGGTGTGGGCTTCGTCGAGGCGAGGATCGTTGTCGGCGAGGTAGAGGGTGTTGTCGATGCGGCCGCGTGACATGGCGGTGTACGCGGATTCTTTGGTGAGTTGGTCGCCGGCGAGGATGAGGCAGCTGTCGTAGGTGGCGCCTTGTGCTTTGTGGATGGTCATCGCGTACGCGTGCGCGAGATGGCCGTCCTCCGCGTATTGAAACGGGAGGACGACCGCCTGGTGGTCATCGGTACGGCAGCGGATCGTCTTCGCGTCGACGTCGATGTGTTCGATGAGGGCGCGGGTGCCGTTGAGCACTTCGAGGCGCCGGTCGTTGCGTAACGCGACGATCAGGTCGCCTTCGCTGTAGCCGCGACCGGCGATCGTGATTTGGTCGGCGCCGATCACTCTGTCGCGTTGCAAGAGTGCTCGTGCGGTGTAGTTGAGTGCGTCGACGTCGATTTGGCGGCTGGCCAACATGACCGCCGTCTGCGACTTCCGGGCGAGGAGCCAATCATCAACCATCCGGGCCCTGGCGTCGGTGTTATCGCTGGTGGTGATGACTCGCCCTTGTTGGAGGTAGGTGTCGAGCGCTGTGTCGGTGTCCCCGGCACGAAGCTGCGCGAGAGCGGTGCGTTCCCATGGTTGGTGTTGGCGTCGGTTGTTGACGAGATGAGCCGCGCCGAGTCGTTGTCGGAGCCCGACGAACGCGCCGCCGGCTTCGATCTCGGGGAGCTGGCACGGATCACCGACCAACACGATCTTCGCGTTCGCACGTTGGGCGTGCTCCATCAGCCGAAGCAGTTTGCGGGTTCCGACCATCGCGGCTTCGTCGACCACGATCACCGTGTCCGACGGGAGGCCGCCGTGTTCTTGGCGGTCGAGGTCGATGAGGAGCCGGTCGATCGTCTGGGCTGGGATCCCGGCGTCGGTTTGAAGTTGTCGCGCCGCTTTCGCGGCGAGGGAGCAGCCGATGACGTGGTGGCCGGCTTGTGTCCAGGCTTGGTTGGCGGCGGCAAGCGCGAACGTTTTGCCGGCCCCTGCGACTCCTTCGACGACATCGACGGGTCGGCCGGCCCCGCAGATCTCCCACACCATCAACGCTTGCTCATCCGACATCGTGGGGCGTGCGGCGAGAGTTTGTTCGATGATGTCGATGGGGGCGCACCCCACCCCGTGATCGACTGCTCGTATGGCGGTGGCGACGAGTCGTCGTTCGGTGGCGATCATGTCCGGTGTCGAATACCGGGTCTCATCAGTTCTCGCGGACACTGCCCCACCGGTTCGGGTGCGGATGAACGACGGGTCCGTCCCCGTGAGCTTGAGGCAGTGTTCTGATTCGATGAACCTGTCCGCGAGTTCGACGACAGCGGTGACGGGGGCGCCGTTGGGGAGCAGGTCGCAGATCCCCATCAGAACGTCTCGCCTTCCGAACGTGGTCCGGTTCCGGGTGAGCCCCTCCGGCCCAGCCAACACCTCGAACAAGGCCTCTCGGTCCACCCCCAACCCGGCGGCGCCCTCTGACGGTGTGGTGGCGAGGTTGGCGCTGACGATCTCTGCGTCGAACCCGAGCACAACCGCGCGTTGACGCCAGCTATCGGTGAGGGTGTCGGCGGTGGCGGTGTGGTCCTTCATGCGTCGGGTGGCGTAGGTGGCGATCTGAGCGGCGCGGGCCGAGTCGTATCCGTTTGATGCCATCCATGCTTCGATCTCATGGCGCCGAGTCGAGAACTCGTCGTTGACTCGCATCGGCACCACCGCCAGATCCGCGATTCCTCGGCGGACGTCGCGCCATTCGACCCCGAGACGCGTCGTGAGTTGGTGACGGAGTTCGGCTTCGTAGAGGTAGCCGACCGTTTTCGACCAGTGATAGAGCGGCCGGGCGTCGAGGGCGGTCCAGCGGTCATCGGGTCCGCGGACGAGGTTGGCGATCACCACATGGGTGTGGAGATGGGGGTCACCGGCACGCGATGTCCGATGCCGAAACGCCGCGCCCACGAACCCGTCACCTTTCACGACGGTGGTGCCGCCGTGGCCGCGCCGTCCGCGTGACGCCTCCTGCTCGAACACTGCCAACGCGGCGGTGACCGCGATGTCGTGGGCGTCACGGATCGTGTCGCGAATCTGGGGGGTGGCGAGGGCGTGCAGGACCGACACCGATTTCGGGGCGCAGAATGTCGCGTCGAACCCGACGACAGTCGGCGCCGAGCGTGAACCGGTGATTCTGACGTTCGTTCCCGGGAACTGACGGGCGAGCACGGATGCGAAGTCTTCGGGTTGCACGGTGCCGGCGAGTCCCAGATGCTCCGGGCCGTGTCCGATCCATTGGCCGGGGGCTTCGCGGCCGCCGGTGTAGTACTCCTCGGCGCTGTCAGCGACCATCGCCGTGTAATAGCCGCCGGCCCCGCCAGTCAGTTTCCCGATACTCAACACGCCGACCACCGACCTTGACGGCCAAGGTGATTGGTGGCAGGGCACCGTGGTGCAAGTGCGTCGAACGAAATGGCATCTGACCACCACACCATTCGGTCGGCCGGCACAGCAGAGGGTGGGGCGGTCACGAGTCGAACCGCAACTGCTCTACCGACACAAGCCGACCACGTCGACCAGGAGCAACACTCGGGTGATCGAAGCGAGCAGGTGTCGGGTCCGGAACGGCAGCGAGTACCACAGCAGGTCCGCCGGTCCCACCCTTGGTCCCGGCGCCGGTCTCCTGGCCGACCTCGAGGGCGGCGTCGACCGGCCCGGCAACCGGGCCGCCGATCATGCGCTCAAGCGCGACTCTCGGGATCCGCAGCTGCCCGCCGATCCGGATCACCCCCAAACCTTCCCCGCCGCCGGTGGCGAGATCACGCCGAGCCAACTCGTAGGCGGTCGTGCGACCGATCCGCAGCACGACAGCAGCTTCGGTGACGGTGAACAGATCCGGAACTGACATGGGCAACACTCCAAACATCGAGGTCTTGCCCTACCTATGCGCGCGGAGCTCCGGACGGATTGGCGAAAATCGCTCCCAGTCGAACTGATGACGCTTGGACACCCTGAACAAACCTCTGACCACCTACGCGAAACGCGCTGTTTTGTGCGTGGTCATCCCTGACCAAGTCCACCGCTGAGCGGTGCGCTTGCCCGGAGGCGAGGTACCTGCGGCGGTTCGTGATCAACGCCGTGTGCAGCCGGCACCCTCACGTTTCCCAACCTGCGACGCGTCGGCCGATTCGGTCGCTCACGGCACGAAGCGAGTCCGGGAGAGCGTGGGCGTAGATGCGCATGAGCATGTCGGGGGAGTGACCCAAGATGTCTGCGACGGCTCGGAGCTCGCCGAGGTCGGTTGCCTGCCGGACCATGTGTGTCGCCGCCGTGTGGCGAAGACCATGTGAGGTGAGTCGCGGCACACCAGCCTTCGTCACCAATCGCTCGAGCGTCTGATCGAAGTTGCCGGGCGACAGACGGTTGCCGGTCTGGGTGGAGAGCACCATGTTCTGCTCGTCCCACGAAGATCCGGCGAGAACCTGCTCCTCGAGTTGGCCCTTTCGATGAGCGGCGAGCCGGACGACTGTGTCGGCGTCGATCCCGAACGTTCTTCGTGATCGTTCGTTCTTGCCCTCGGTCCACACTGGCCGGCCCTCGACCTCGATGAGCGCCTTGTCGACACGGACGGTGCCGACCTCCAGGTCGATGTCGTCCCAGGTCAAGCCCAACAGCTCGCTGCGCCGCAGGCCGTAGAGGGTGGACAGCCGGATCGGACCACCCCAGCGGTGACCCTCGATGGTGGTCAGGAACTTGCGGATCTGCTCCTCGTTCCACGCGTCGACCTCTCGAGCTCGCTCGGGCTTGGAGACCTTCTTCGGGACTGGCACCCGCGCTGCAGGATTGCGGCGGATCAGTCCCTCGTCGAGAGCGTCCTCCAAGGCCGCACGCAACACACGTCGGATGATGGTGATGGATCGCTTGTTGAGGACACCGCCACCGGCCATCTGTTCGTACCACTGAGCGATGTCGTCGCGATCGAGCTGGTCGAGGCGCACTGCGCCGAGGGCTTTGCGGATGTGGCCGGCCGCCCACCTGTTCTGCATCTGTGACTTCTCGGTGATGTCGGTCTTCGCCGCGACCCATTGATCGACGATCCACCCGACCGTTCCGCGCCCACCACCCTCGGCTCGGTCCGCCGCGAATTTCGTGGCTGCCGCTCGTGCCGAGCGCTGCGATGCGAACGTCCCAAGTTGGCGCGGCCGGTGCTTGCCGGTCTCGGTGTCGATCCCGTCGAGGCGCACCACCCAGCGGTCGCGTTGTTGGCGAACGGTCGGTTGCCCTGTCGCTTTCCACCCCATGATCGGTCCTCCGTGTCTCGCTGAGGACCAGCGAGTGCCGGTCGATACCGCCCTCTGCCTGATACATCGCTGATACATCGGTCGAAAACGGGCGAGGGCCCCGGCAGTGCCGAGACCCTCAGAGTAGCTGTATCCCCTTTGTTTTCAAGGGGTTTGTGTAGTGCGCTCGGAGGAACTTGAATCCCCAACCTTCTGATCCGTAGTCAGATGCTCTATCCAATTGAGCTACGAGCGCAGGATGTGCGGTTCGCAGCATAGAACGGCGACCGCACGGGTCCAAAGAGGATCAGGCGCGGCGGCCGCACACCGGCCACGAGCCCGGGCCGGTCTGGGCCCACAACGTTCGAGCCATGGCGTCCTGGATGATCGCCGGAGCCTGGACCGGGTCGAGTCCCACGAAGTCCGGCAGCACCGTCGACGCGGTGTTGTCCCAGGTCTGCTGGCTGAACTGGTACGCACCGCGGTAGCGACCGCTCCTCGAGATGGCGGTATAGATGCTGTGCGACTCGCAGTCACGCAGCCGAGCCAACGATTCGTCGCTGGGGCTGCCCGTACTTCGAGTCGAGGCCAGTTGTGCCTGGACCGTTGAGATCGCCGGGTTGGACGCGAGTACCGCTGCATCCTCGGGGGAGCAGGCGGTGCCGAGGAGGCAGATGGCCCCGATGGCAGTGGCCGTGAGTACGCGCGCGAAATGACGTGGGTTGAGCATGGGACGGGTGACCTCCGGGAGTCGGAACGGTGCGTCGATCGCACCGTGAACAAGGGGGAAGGGGATTCGGGTCGGGGATACTCCGCAGGGACAAGCAGACCTCCAAGGCCTCACGGCCCACCGTCTGCGTTCGCCCGCGGGATCGTGTCGACCCACCGCAATATGTCTGCTTGTGACATAAGTGTTACGACTCCTGTCACCAGATCGCAACACAAAGTGGGGTGACGTTCGTCACTGAGGTGATATGGGGTGGTACGAGACGTCACCCGGATCGACCGTGTGACCGCTTGCGAGGGGCAGCAAGATCGCCACGACAGCGAGCAACAGGGCGGGCGTGACGGGAGCGTGCCGGCCGAGAGATGAAACAGCCCGCTGCACATTTCGCGCAGCGGGCCGGAACAACTTTTCGGCGGAGAGGGTGGGATTCGAACCCACGGACGGTTGCCCGTCACCTCCTTAGCAGGGAGGCCCGATCGGCCTAACTCCGGCACCTCTCCAACGACACGGGTCACCCCGACGTCGCGAATCGGAGCATACCGGTCCCATCTGCTCCGCCGCCCGCTCCGAACGAAGCACATGCCCACCTCCGTGACGTCACGCCCATCGACGTCGAATGACCTCGGTCCCTCCGGCCGGGGTCGGATCAGAGGCATCACCCTCGGGATCACGACCGCAGCAGCTGCGCTCGGCTCGGCCGAGTTGGTCGCGGGACTGGCCCGAGGGTTTGCCTCACCGATCACCCAAGTCGGCAACCGGGTCATCGATCACGTGCCGGTCTGGCTGAAGACCTTCGCCATTCGAACTTTCGGCACCCACGACAAGCAGGTCCTGCTGGCCTCGGTCTACGCGATCCTGTTGGTCTTCGCCGCGATCATTGGCCTCCTCTCGCGGCGCCATCGCAACATCGCCCTCGGTGGCATCGCGCTGTTCGGTGTGGTGGGCGCAGCCGCAGCATTGGCGGGAGTCGGCGGCGCAACTGCCGCCGTTCCGTCGGTGGTCGGCGGGATCGTCGGGGTGGTGACACTTCACCTCCTGGCGGGGCGGACCTGGGGGCGGTCGACGGAAGTGGTGGGTGTTCCGTCGCCCGTCCCCTCCCGTCGTGCCTTTCTCGGCCTCACGGCTGCTGTCACCGCAGCGGGGCTCCTGGCCGGCGCCGGCGGTCGCCAGCTCCGTACACGATTCAATGCCGCGGTCGATCGGGCCAAGATCGTCCTGCCCAAGGCCCGCAAGCCCCTCGCTCCCCTCGACATCGCCAAGGTGCAGGCGAAGGCCGATGGCATCACCCCATTCATCACCCCCAACAAGTCCTTCTATCGCATCGACACCGCACTCGATGTTCCCCAGGTCGCCATCGCCGACTGGAAACTCGATGTGTCGGGCATGGTCGACAGCCCGCTCTCCTTCACTTACGACGAGCTGATCAACCGCGATCTCGTCGAGGTCGACGTCACCCTCTCCTGTGTCTCCAACGAGCTCGGCGGCATTCTCGCCGGCACGGCGCGCTGGCTGGGGGTCCCGCTCAAGGAGCTGCTCGACGAAGCCGGCGTTTCGAAGCGAGCCGACCAACTCGTCGGGCGATCCGTCGACGGCTACACCTGTGGCTTCCCCGTGTCCGCCGCGACCGATGGTCGCACCGCGATGGTCGCTGTCGGAATGAACGGCGAACCGCTTCCCGTTGAACATGGATTTCCCGCCCGTCTGGTCGTGGCCGGGCTCTATGGCTACGTCTCTGCGACCAAGTGGCTGACCGAGGTGAAACTCACCCGCTTCGACCAGTTCGAGCAGTACTGGGTGCCCCGTGGCTACGCCGACCGCGCTCCCATCAAGACCTTCTCCCGCATCGACACCCCGAAGCCGCTCACGTCGATCCCTGCCGGTGCCCACGCAATCGCAGGTGTGGCCTGGGCGCAGACCCGTGGCATCAGCAAGGTCGAGGTCAGCATCGACAACGGTCCGTGGCAGCAATCCACTTTGGCCGATGCTCCGAACAAAGAGACGTGGCGCCAATGGATGATCCCAGCCCAGCTCTCATCGGGCCGGCACACCATCACCTGTCGGGCGACCGACGGGACGGGCGCCATCCAGACCGAACAACGCGTTGAGCCGCTTCCCGATGGAGCAACCGGCTGGCACTCGGTCGTGGTGCTCGTCGCATGAGTTCGTGCAGTCCCAATCAATCCCCAACCAACAAGCCCCCACCCAACCAGGAGCAATTGAAATGAAACCCACTACGAAGAGGTTCCGATTCCTCGCAGCCGCCAGCTTGCTGGCGTTCGCGACCATCGCTGCTTCCTGCAGCAAGGACACCACCACGGCGTCCACCACCGACAAGGCGACCACCACCACGGCCGCCGCCGGGACCTCGACCGGTCTCAAGCCCAGCGGCCCCGCATGTTCGGCAGTTCCTGCTGACGGTGCTGGTTCGTTCAACGGTATGGCGACCGCTCCGGCTGCCACGGATGCTTCGGCCAACCCCGTTCTCTCCACCCTCGTCGCCGCGGTCAAGGCGGCCGACCTGGTCGACACGCTGAACGGCCCCGGCCCCTTCACCATCTTCGCCCCGTCGAACGACGCGTTCGCCAAGATCCCGAAGGCCGATCTCGACAAGGTGCTCGCCGACAAGGCGACCCTGACCAAGATCCTGACGCTGCACGTCGTGGCCGGCGAGAAGCTCAGCTCCGCCGACCTCGCCAGCAAGGGTGAGGCCACCTCGGTCGAGGGCGCAACCCTCAAGTTCGCCAAGTCCGGCGACAGCCTCGAGGTCAACGGCCAGGCCGCCGTCATCTGCGCAGACGTGCAGGTTGCCAACGCCACGGTCCACATCATCGACACCGTGCTCATGCCCGAAGCCGCTGCTGCGACCCCCGCGGCCACTGGCCCCACCGGCCCGGCTTGTTCGGCAGTTCCTGCTGACGGTGCTGGTTCGTTCAACGGTATGGCGACCGCTCCGGCCGCCACGGCTGCTTCGGCCAACCCCGTGCTTTCGACCCTGGTCGCTGCGGTCAAGGCCGCTGGCCTGGTCGACACGCTGAACGGCCCCGGCCCCTTCACCATCTTCGCCCCCACCAACGATGCCTTCGCCAAGATCCCGGCGGCTGACCTCGACAAGGTGTTGGCGGACAAGGCGCAGCTGACCAAGATCCTCACCTTCCATGTGGTGTCCGGCAAGCTCAGCGCAGCCGATCTGGTTGCCAAGGGCACGGTCAAGACCGTCGAAGGTGGCGATCTGACGATCACCAAGGACGGCGACACCGTGAAGATCAACGGTTCCGCCGCGGTTGGCTGTGCCGACGTGCAGGTGGCCAACGCCACGGTGCACATCATCGACACGGTCCTGATGCCCAGCTAGTCGCCCCACTGAACTCCTCGCCCCCGAGGAGGGATGACCGATCCCGCTGTCTCACACCATGTGTGGGGCAGCGGGATCGTGTCGTTTTCCAGGCAATCCAAAGCCCCGCCGGCACCGAACGAAGTGCGTATGGATGCTTCCGGTGACCATGATGTGAATGTGGTTGACCTGCGGAGAAGCCGAGTCGCGGTCGTTGCCGACCTCCAAGTACTGGATCCGGACGAGCTCCTCGTGTTGGTCGGACGTGGTGATCGGGAGGCGTTCAGCCGCTTCCACGATCTGATCGCCGCCCGGGTCTACGGCATCGTCCGCTCGATCCTTCGTGACCCGGCCCGGAGTGAGGAGACGACCCAGGACGTCTTGCTCGAGCTCTGGAAGACCGCCCCCCGCTACCACCCCGAACTCGGCAAGGCCGTGACCTGGTCGCTCACCATCGCTCACCGTCGAGCGGTCGATCGGGTCCGATCGGAGCAGGCGTCACGAGATCGCGACCACCGCCACGCCGAGGCCAACCCGGTCTCCGACCAACCCGATACAGCGCTCGTGGTCGAAGTCGACTTCGAACGAACCCGAGTGGTCAAAGCACTCGATGAACTCACCCCCATGCAACGCGAAGCGATCGAGCTGGCGTTCTTCGGAGGACACACCCACAGCGAAGTGGCGGCCCTGTTGTCGCTGCCACTCGGCACAGTCAAGACACGAATCCGCGACGGTCTCATCCGGTTGCGCGATCGACTGGAGGCGACGGCATGAGCGATACCACCTTCGACCCACCCCATGAGCCGGACCTGGCCGGACTGACCGGCCTCTACGCGCTCGACGCGCTCGACGGCCCGCTCCTCGATCAGTTCGAGGCCTATCTGGCCACGAGCCCTGACGCTCGCGCCGAGGTGGCCGAGTTCCAGGCCACCGCCGCCCTCCTCGACGGGGTCGTGGCGCAGTCGCCGCCCGCCGGTCTGCGCGATCGGATCATGGCCGAGGTGGCCAATACTCGCCAGGATGCCCCCGTGGTCGAACTGGCTC
>JBBQLA010000040.1:0-10331 GCA_038327485.1 Acidimicrobiales bacterium | reverse complement strand
GAACCGTGGCCAGGAACGCGCCGACGCCGAGCGCCGGGAGTATCCCTCCGAACATCGCGCCACCCGCAGCCGCTCCGATTCCGCCCAACCCGGCGGTGACCCCGAGGAACTCTCGGGTGGAGACATCGATCAGTCCCGCTTCGTTCATCCAGCGACGGATCCGAGCGGACGCCCCGACGCGCTGGCGAGTGCGGCGGGGTCCCACCCCGCACCCGGTCCAGTGCCACAACAATGCCGAGAGAACCAGGTGGGCCCCGTAGGTGCCACCGAGGATGACCAGCACACTCTGCATCAACTGGCCCGATTCGCAGATGACGAAGGTGTCGTGAGGAGCGCGGCAGTATCGATGCCGACACGCTCGAAGGCCTTCGCGAGCCGGGAGGGAATCTGGCCGGTCCACGCCAACCTTCCATCAAGTCCGCGTTCGAAGACCTCGGTGGCGGTGAATTGAACGGCGTCAGCGCCACCCACGAGGTCTTCGACGGCCAGGATGCTCATCACCTGCGGCCCGTCCGCTGTTCGGTCCGTGTGGACCACGACGTCGATCGCCTCGCTCACCAACGTGTTGAGCGCCGAGAGCGGGATCTCCGACGAGGTGTCCGACAACTGGCAGATGAATCGAAGCCGGGTCAACGCTTGCCGTGCCGAGCCCGCGTGGATCGTGGTGAACCCCTTGACACCGGACGACAAAGTGAGCAGAAGCGGTAAGGCCTCCTTGTCCCGCACTTCGCCGACAATTGCGATGTCGGGCGCCATGCGGAGGAACCCAGCGACGAGCCGTCGGAGATCGATGCCGGCCCGGTCCACTCGCGGAGCTCGGGTCTGCATGCTCGCGACATTCGGGAGCGGCAGGTCAGCTTCGAAAACCTCCTCTGCGATCACGACTCGGAGGGCGGGATCGAGTTCGGCCGCGCAGCAGTTCATCAGGGTGGTCTTTCCGCTGCCGGGTACCCCAGCGAAGATGATCGTGCGTCGGGCGGCGACGCACGCCGACAGGAATCGAGCCGCTGCGGTGTCGAGCGTGTTGCGCTGTACGAGTTCGTCGAGGGTCTGGATGGTCGAGACGCCAGTGAACTTCCGGATGTTCACCATGAGGTGACCGCCGCGAGCGATGTCCGCGTGCACAATGTGCAGGCGCGCTCCACTGTCGAGCTGGGCGTCCTGAAGGCCCTCCGACGGGTCGAGCTTTCGATGGGCCGTCGACGCCTGGTCGAGCAGCCGGGTCATCGTGCGCAGGACGTGGTCGTCGTCGATGAAAACCTCGTCGTGGTACCCGCCGGGCCCCGAATGACGCTTCACGAAGATCGAGGTGGGGCTGTTGATCATGATCTCCCACACGTCGTCGTCGCTCAGAAGTGATGTCAACGGGCCGTGGCGGGCGATGTTTCGAAAGGTGCGGTCGGCGATCTGTTCGGGGTGGGCCAAGGGCAGTGGTCGGCGCCCCCGCCGGTGATCGTCCTGCCACCGCTCGATCTCGGCGTCGATGAGGCGGCGAAGGTCGGACTCGCCCGCTTCGTTGTCGAGCTCCAGCGAGATGCGCTTGGCTTCGTCCTGCACCTTGCGCTCGATCACTGCGAGCGGTGATGCGTCGGCGCACGACGTCATCGCGACACCTGCGACTGTCCAACGGCGACGGGCGAGACGATGGCCGCGATGGCTGATGCCAACGGCGCGGTCATCTGCGACGGAAGGCGATCGGCGCACCGATGCAGCAGCTCCATGCCCCGCCGCTCGCCCAGGAAGATCGGCGTGCGTTCGAGGGTGTTCTGGCTGAGGTCGGAGATGGCGCGTGTGACCTCCGCGCGCACCCTCGGGCTTCTCGGAGCACGATTGACGAGGACCTGGAGGCGTGGCGCTGCGATACCAAGTCGGCCGAGGTCGTCGATCAACCCGACGACGTCACGCACGCCCTTCAACGTCGGGTTGGCGACGACGACGACGAGGTCAGCGGCGTCGATCGCCGAGTGCGCCAACGCGTGCCGATCCTCGATCTCGGTGCTTCCGGTGTCGGACTCCGACTCGAGGTCAGCGGTGACGTCACACACGGTCCAGCGAAACATGGCGGCGAGGCTGGCGAGCGTGGCAGCGACCGCGTTGGGTCGAAGCGCGACCCAGTCACGCCTCGAGCGGACGCCGAGCAGGAGGGCGTAGTGGCGAGGCTCGACCTGGTGGAGCATCGACTCGATGGTGTGGCGCCCCGGCACCGCCGTTCGATGGGCGTCGACCAACTCAGGGACCGCTGGAATCACGTCGGCGGCATCGTGGTAGGCGGCCAGGTCGCCATTGAGCGTCCAGTCGGCCAGACACGTCGAGCCGTGCGCAACACCGAAGCCCTGGGCGAGCGACATGCTCGCTACCGAGGTTCCTGCACCGCCTCGACCACACACAGCGACGACGTTTCCGCGAAACCAACTCGTCGCCGTGGGTTCCGCGACCACATCGGCCGCCGTTCGCACGCTCCGCTCACCGACTGGCACCGCGGTGGCCTCGAGGGTGGTCAACAGATCATCGGTCGTGAATGCCGGGGGCAGGATCGCTGCCGCACCGAGTGCCCGCCAATCTCGCGATCCTCGTGGGTCGGCGATCACGATCACGGAGATACCTGCCTCAGTCGCCACCGTCAGGAGGTCGCGATCCACACCGGACACCGACGCGTCCACCAATGCTGCCGAGAACGCCACGCCGGCACGGATTCGGGCGCGGAGTTCAGCGACGCTCACGCACTTCACGAACTCGATGGCCGACACCCCACCGCTTGCCCACGCCGCGACCTGGGCGAACCAACTGGAACGAACGTGGGCAACCCCAGCGACGACGAATCGTTCGTCCACGTCACTGCCCGCCATCGTCGGCGGCGACGATCAGCGTGACCTTTCCGTGCTCGGACGCATCGATGATGAGCTGGGCGGCGTCCTCATCGGCGACCACCAGCGCGACTCGCATCGATGCGGAGGACCCGACCGAATCAGTGGACCCTGCGTTCACGCCGGCGATCAGCGCTCCGTTCACGATCAGGCGGGTCGAACCGGGTTCGGTCGAAGTGGCGATGATGTCAACTCGGTCCCCCGTGGCGAGCTGGCCGTCGAGGGCCTGCGCCCGAGTGAGCTCGAGCGTCAGTCGCCGCCCGCTCCCCGTTGCCTGACGGTGGCGAGCGATGTCGCTGTGTTGAACCAACTCATTCGGGCCGAGATCGGACAAGGCGACATGTCCGATGACGTCAGCCGGGTCGGAGAACGACACAGCTTCGGTCTCGCCGATGAGCTGCATCGGAGCCAGTCCGAGATCGAGAGCGGTGATGCGGTGGCCGTTCGGAATTCGGTGACGCGCCACGATCCAAGTGGAGTGAGGGGGAGCCGTGGCCGCTTGGTTCGCGACGTACAGCCCCAGCCCTGAGAGCGTGAGGAGCAGTGCTCCGATGACGGCGCGACCTGAGGGCAGGTTCCGGCGGGGAAGCAGGGTGCGCCGCGCCGACTCATTGGTGGAGCGGTCGTTCGGGCCGAGCGGACCTCCGCGGAGATCGTCCGGTGTGGTCATGATCATCTGGTCGCTCCCCCGCGGCTCATCATTCAACGTTGTTTCAATACATAACACACATTGTCATGCATTTTCGATGTCAATCGAAGTGAACGTTGTGTGTTGATCGGTGTACGGGGGTTGGTGGCGACGCGCAACAGGTTGAACTGCCCGGCTCACTTCTCGAGGCCCTGTCACGCGCTGTGGTCGCAATTGCGCAACTCGCGGCGCGTGTGACGGATTCAATGCACTTTCGGGCCATATGGTGCAACCAGGTCACTGCGCGGCGCTACAGTCAGTGTTTCCTTCTCACGTAATGAGGTCGCGTCAAATGAGTTCCTCGAACGGAATCGTCTGGCTGAATACGTCCGAAACGGCCAAGCGCCTCGGCGTCACCCCCCGCACTCTGTACCGCTTCATCGATGACGGCGCGCTGCCGGCCTACCGCTTCGGTCGGGTCATCCGTCTGAAGGAGTCAGAGGTCGAGGAGTTCATCGACAAGTGCCGAATCCAGCCGGGCACCCTTGACTCCGCCTATCACGACGAAGAGGTCATCGACATCGACGACACTTCGTTGACGGCGGCCAAGACCAGGTAGACCACGTCACCGGTCGGCTGGATTCGCACCGTGACCACGTCTCGGCCGACCTCGGCGACCACCCCTTGCACGGTGGCACCACCGTTCAGGACCAATCGGGCCGTGGCCTCCACTGCGGCCAACTCGGCCAGCACCTCGGCCAGGTCGGTCACCGGCTCGGCCGCCTGGCTGCGAGCTCCGGCGTGATGGCGGTGCAGGGTGACCAACTCCGCTGTGCGAAGCGCGACGGGTGCTGCGCCGGTTGGGTGCAACAGCACGAAGTCGGTCCCGATGCCGCTGAGGAACCCAGCGTGTCGGCGGCCGGTGGACATCTCGACCAGCACGTCGTCCCCGCGACCGACGGCGTCGATCAACACCGATTCGAACGTCGCCTCCGCGGCCAGGATCATCCGCTCGATGCGTTCGGCCCGGCGGGCCTCAGCAGCCACCCGACGTCGAGCGTCGGCCAAGGCGACATCTGCGTCCGGCTCGTGAGCCCCTCCGCCGCCGTTATCTCCAGACGAGGTTCCGTCCATCACCGGTAACCTGTCGGCACTCCCATGGCTGATCCTGAGTTCGCAGTTCGCATCAACGTCCCCGCCAGCCTCCTGATGACTCAGGTGCTCGGAGCGGCCGACATCAACCTCGACATGGTTGAAGATGCCTTTCCCGACGCACGCATCACCGCGCGCGGCAACGAGATCACCATCGTGGCCGGGGGTGACGACTCCGAGGCCGGTGAGGCCGACGCCGCGCACGCCGGCAAGGTGTTCGAAGAACTCGTCGTCATGGTCGAACGCGGCCATCAGCTCGACCGCAGCGCCATGGGTCGCGTGATCGACATGATCCGCGCCGACGAGAAGCCCTCCGACGTGCTCACCGCCGAGGTCACCAAGCTGGCCGGCGGCGGCTCGGTCAAGCCGAAGACGGTCGGCCAGAAGCGTTACGTCGACGCCATCCGCGACCACATCGTCACCTTCGGTATCGGCCCCGCCGGGACGGGCAAGAGCTGGCTGGCCGTGGCCATGGCCGTCGAAGCGTTGCACCGACGCGAGGTCGAACGCATCGTGTTGACCCGCCCCGCGGTCGAAGCGGGCGAACGTCTGGGATTCCTGCCCGGCGACCTCATGGCCAAGGTCGACCCGTACCTCCGCCCGCTCTACGACGCGCTGCACGACATGGTCGATGGCGAAGGCGTGCTCAGGCTCATCGAGCGCGGCACGATCGAAGTCGCGCCGCTGGCGTTCATGCGTGGCCGGACGTTGAACCGCAGCTTCATCATCCTGGACGAGGCTCAGAACACCTCGTCCGAGCAGATGAAGATGTTCCTGACCCGGATCGGCTTCGGGTCGAAGGCGGTCATCACCGGCGACGTCACTCAGGTCGACCTGGCCGGCGGTCGCTCGTCGCTCAATGGGCTCGAGTCGATCCTCGGCGATGTCGAAGGCTTGGCGTTCGTTCGGCTGACCAGTCGCGACGTGGTCCGGCATCGCATCGTGCAGGACATCGTCAACGCCTACGAATCCGCCGAGCCGGTGCCCGCGGCGAACACGGCCTGAACGATGTTGCGACGAAAGCGGCCGGAACCGGCTCCAGCGGAGTCGATGCTCCCACAGCAGTCGCTGCTTCCCGAAGAGTCGTTGCCCGTCGACTGGGATGCGGCCGAGACCGACGAACCCGATCGGGACCCGTCGGACTACGAGCCCCGACCGCCCCGAGTGCGCGTCCACGTGGCCGACGAGGACAGTGGCGAGGACCTCGACCTCGAAACATGGCGGGCCTATGCCGGATCGGTGTTCCAAGCCGAGGGCGTGCGCGGGCCGGGCGAGTCCACGTTGCTGTTCGTGAGTTCCGACGCCATGGCATTGCTCAACAGGATTCACATGGGCCACGACGGTCCGACCGACGTGTTGTCGTTCCCGATCGACGGCGACGATCACCTCCTGGGCGTCGACCTGCGGCTCGTCGGTGACATCGTGATCTGCCCGGCCGTGGCCCGAGCCAACGCTGCCACCCACGCCGGCACGTTCGAGAACGAGCTGGCGTTGCTCATCACACACGGAGTGCTGCACCTGCTGGGCCACGACCACACCGACCGCGAGGAACGCGACCTGATGTGGCAACGCGAACAGGCGCTGCTCGGCGAGTTCTGGGGCGAGCTGCCTGCCGGCGCGTGGAAGCAGGACGAGTGATCACGGCCCAGGCGAGCTGGGGTGGTGTGGACACGTGGATGTTGGTGGGGATCCTGCTGCTCCTGTTGTTGTCGGTGGTGCTCTCGGTTGCCGAGACCACCCTCACGCAGATCTCGCCGGTGAAGGCCATGGCCTTGGTCGAAGAAGGTCGCAGCGGCGCCGACCGACTGCAGCGGGTCATTCAGGATCCGACTCGTTACCTCAACTCGGTATTGCTCGTCGTGCTGGTGTTCCAGATCGGCCAATCCACCCTGGTCGGGGTCCTGGCCGACCGACATCTCGGCGCGTGGGGTATCGCCGCCGCGACGCTGCTCAACATCGTCGTGGTCTTCGTGGTGGCCGAGGCCGCCCCCAAGACATGGAGCCTGCAACACCCCGAGCAGGCAGCGCTCGCCAGCGCTCCGTTGGTGGCAATGATCGGGGCGTTTCCGCCGGTGCACTATGCCGCCACTGCGCTCATCGGGCTCACCAACGTGATCCTTCCCGGCAAGGGCCTGACCCAGGGGCCATGGGTGTCAGAGGAGGAAATCCTGGCGCTGGCCCAGGCGGCAGTGGCCGGCTCGGTCATCGAGGACGAGGAACGTGACCTCATCGAGTCGATCATCGACTTCGGCGACACTGTTGCCCGCGAGATCATGATCCCCCGCACCGACATGGTGGCCATGCAGTCCGACTTCGCCGTGAGCGACATGTTGGAGGTGGCCATCCTCAACGGCCTCAGCCGATTCCCGGTGTACCGCGAGCACCTCGACGATGTCATCGGCATCGTGCTGACCAAGGACCTGGTGCGCGCGGAGCACGACGGCGGGGGAGCGGGATCGGTCGAGGCGCTGGCGCGTGACCCCTTCTTCGTGCCCGAGACCAAGCGCGTCGCTGAGCTGTTGCGTGAGATGCAGGCCCGTTCGACCCACATGGCGGTGGTGATCGACGAGTACGGCGGTACTGCGGGGTTGGTGACCCTCGAGGACCTGATCGAGGAGCTCGTCGGCGAGATCTCCGACGAGACCGACCGGACCAAACGTTCCGTCGAGGTCGAGGAATCCGGCGACATCGTGGTGCACGATCCCTCGCTGAACCTCGACGACCTCAACGACTCGCATGACCTGGTGCTGCCCGAAGGCGACTGGGATTCGGTCGGCGGCCTGGTTTTCGCCAGACTGGGTCGCGTGCCGCAGGTCGGTGACGTGGTCCCCACCGAACGGGCCACGCTCACCGTCGAGAAGATGGACGGCCGTCGGATCGCTCAGATCCGCATCGCGGCGGTCGAACCCGCCGGCGACGATGATGCCGAGAACCGAGACCGAGATTCCCGTGACTGAAGCCGACGACCACAGCGACGACCTCGAAGCGGCAGAGTTCGACGACGAGGAGTTCGACGAGGACGACTTCGACGGGACCCCCTTCGATGAGATCGAGGGTGTCGAGCTCGACGTCAAGGATTTCCTCCCGGATCGCGAGCAGGGTCTCGCAGCTGATCACCGTTCCGGGTTCGTGTCGTTCGTCGGACGTCCGAATGTCGGCAAGTCGACGCTGCTGAACCGCATTCTCGGTCGCAAGGTCTCGATCGTCTCGGACAAACCGCAGACCACCCGCAACCAGATTCGCGGCGTGCTGACCCGTGACAACGCCCAGCTGGTGTTCGTCGACACCCCCGGCATCCACAAGCCCCGCACCCTCATGGGCTCGCGGCTCAACGACACCGCCCTGGCTGCCACCGGCGACGTCGACGCAGTGTGTCTGCTGATCGATGCCACCGCCCCCATCGGCACCGGCGATCAGTGGGTAGCCAGCCACATCCCGCCCGGAGTGATCGTGGTGGTCAACAAGATCGACATCGCCAGCCGCGAAGCCGTCATGAAGCAGCTCACCAAGGCCACCGAGTTCCACGCGTCGGAATTCTTCCCCGTCTCGGCCAAGACCGGCGAAGGCGTCGACGTGCTGGTCGAGCACCTGGTGTCGCAGCTGCCGATCGGCCCTCGCTGGTATCCGCCGGAGATGGTGACCGACACCGAGGAGGCCTTCTGGGTCGCCGAGCTGGTGCGGGAGAAGCTGCTCGAGGTCACCCGGCGCGAGTTGCCCCACTCCATCGCCTGTCGGGTGGTCGAGTGGGAGTGGCCCCGCATCCGAGTCGAGATCCTCGTCGAGCGCGAATCGCAGAAGCCGATCGTGATCGGCAAAGGCGGCCTGATCCTCAAGACGGTGGGCACCGAGGTGCGCAAGCAACTTCCCGACGGCGCGTTCATCGAGCTGCACGTGAAGGTCGACAAGGACTGGCAGCGCCGACCCCGCTCCCTGGAGCGCCTGGGCTACTGAGCCTTGATCACCGATATCGTTCGGGTCATGTCTGAGATTCTCGTGGGCGCCGAGCCCCAGTCCTGGTCCGGTGCTTCCCACGGCGTGTTGGTCCTGCACGGGTTCACCGGCTCACCACAATCGGTGCGGCCGCTGGCACAAGCCTTCGCCGATGCCGGCTACACCGTCGACTTGCCGCTGTTGCCCGGCCATGGAACATCGGTCGAGGACATGCTCACGACCTCGTGGGCCGATTGGTCCGCCGCGGCTGACGCCGCGTACTGCGACCTTGCGGCCCGCTGCGATCAGGTGATTGTCGCCGGCCTGTCGATGGGCGGCACCCTCACCGTGTGGTTGGCGTTGGAGCATCCCGAGATCGTCGGCATCGTGTTGGTGAACGCTGCGGTGCTGCCCCAGCCTGAGATCGCCGAAATCCTCACCCCGATGTTCGAAGCGGGCGAGACCACTTTCGCCGGGATCGGCAACGACGTGGCCAAGGAAGGCGTGACCGAGCTCGCCTATGCCCTCACCCCGCTGGCGCCGCTGGCGTCGCTTGGCCAGGCCATCGACGCGCTCCAGCCGCGGTTGGCCTCGCTGTCCACGCCGGTCCTGTTGCTGACCTCACCGCAGGATCACGTGGTACCGCCCGCAGCGAGCGACCATCTTGCCGCCACCGTCGCGGGACCGGTCGAGCGGGTCACCCTCGAGCACAGCTACCACGTGGCCACTCTCGACGTCGACGCGTCACTGATCGAGGCCGAATCGGTTGCTTTCGCCGGCCGCTGCTTCAGCTGATCGCTCGCTGATCGTCGAGAGATCAGCGATGCCGGATACCCCTGACGGAGTCGGTTCACCGGACACCTAGGCTGGCCACCATGCCGGAACGCCTGACCCGCGAGGAGGTCGCGCACATCGCCCGACTCGCTCGACTCACCCTCGCCGACGACGAGCTCGACCTGTTCACCTCTCAACTGGGAGACATCCTCGAACATGCCACCCAGCTCGCTTCGCTCGACCTCGACGGTGTCGAGGTCATGCCCCATCCGTACCCGTTGCGCAACGTGATGCGCGCCGATGTGGTCGGCGACGTGCTCGATCGTGAGGAAGTTCTGGCCAGTGCTCCGTCTTCACAGGACGGTCTCTTCCGAGTTCCGCCGGTGCTGGGGGAAGAGCCGTGAGCGCCTCCGCCATCGAGATCGCCGCATCGATTCGCTCAGGGGAGCGCACCGCCGTCGCCGTGCTCGATGAGGCGCTCGCCGCCATCGCCTCCGGGGACGAGCAGATCCACGCCTTCAATCTGGTCACCGCCGAGGCAGCTCAGGCCGTCGCCGACCAGATCGATCGCCGGGTCAGCGCGGGGGAGGACCCGGGCCCACTCGCTGGCGTCCCCGTGGCCCTGAAGGACAACCTCTGCACTCGCGGGATACCCACCACCTGCTCGTCCCGCATCCTCGACGGTTGGCGACCGCCCTATGACGCCACGGTCGTAGAGCGGCTGGCTGCGG
The DNA here is from genome assembly GCA_038327485.1 of Acidimicrobiales bacterium. GTDB lineage: Bacteria > Actinomycetota > Acidimicrobiia > Acidimicrobiales > Microtrichaceae > JBBQLA01. The sequence goes on along the minus strand of JBBQLA010000040.1, from coordinate 252 downwards.
CCGGCGCTGTTGCCGTCGGCAAGACGAACATGGACGAGTTCGCCATGGGGAGCTCCACCGAGAACTCGGCGTTCGGTCCCACCCGCAACCCCCGGGACCGGACCCGGGTGCCGGGCGGGTCCTCGGGCGGCAGCGCCGCGGCCGTCGCGGCGGGACTGGCCCCCTGGGCACTCGGCAAGGACACCGGCGGGTCGATCCGTCAGCCGGCTGCGCACTGCGGGATCGTCGGGCTGAAGCCCACCTACGGCAGCG
>JBBQLA010000039.1:0-10346 GCA_038327485.1 Acidimicrobiales bacterium | reverse complement strand
AAGATCTGCACCCCCAAGCGCGGAACCGCGCCGGCCGAGGTGCTCGCCGGGTTCGCCAATACCTCGAAGAAGGGTGTTCAGGCCGTCGAATTTGACCAGGCGGGGAGCGATGCCACTGCCGCTCCGACCAAGGAGGTCGTGTACTTCGTGGCCGGTGGCGAGCAACTGGTGAAGCGAAACAGCGCGGAGTTCAAGACGCTGGCCGCGCAGTCCATCGGGCAGGCGGCGCAGGCTGCCCAGCAGGGTGGTTCGAGCGTCACGAGTCCGGTGATGCCGGCCGCGACCAAGCTGGCCGTGATCAAGATCGATCCCCGCTTCGGGTCGGGCTACGACCTGGCCACGGGAATCGTGAGCCCCACCGCCCCGCTGGTCCCGACGACGACCACGGTCAAGTCGCCCGCCACGTCGAAGTCGGCGGCCACGACCGGCACGGGTGGCTGACGTTCCGCTGGTCACGATCGTCGGTCTGGGTCCTGCCGATGACCAGTTGATCACTGCAGCAGCGACCCGTGTGCTCGACTCCGGTCGGCCCGTGTTCCTGCGAACAGCGCGCCATCCCGCCGCGACGGTGGCAACGGGTGCCGTGAGTTTCGACGACGTGTACGAGTCGGCCGCCTCCATGCAGGACGTGTACTCCGAGATCGTCGAGCGTCTGGTCACCGCGGCGACCGACGCCGGCTCGATCGTCTACGCCGTTCCTGGCTCGCCGGTGGTGGCGGAGCACACCGTCGAGCTCCTCGTGGCCGACGATCGGGTTCAGGTCGAGATCGTCGCCGCGCTGTCGTTCCTCGATCTGGCCTGGGTCCGACTCGCGGTCGATCCGGTGGCGGCGGGCGTGCGGGTGGTCGACGGTCACCGTTTCGCTGTCGAGGCGGCGGGGGAGCGGGGACCGTTGCTGGTCGCGCAGTGCGATCGTCGCGAGGTGTTGTCGGACATCAAGTTGTCCTTGGACGACGGCCCGACGGTGACGGTGATCCAACGCCTCGGCCTTTCTGACGAATCCATCATCGAGGTCGAGTGGGCCGAGCTCGATCGCAGCTTCGAGCCCGATCACCTGACCTCGATCTGGATCCCACGACTGGCCGCACCGGTGGCGGCGGAGCTGGTCTCCTTCGCCGAGCTCGTGCGTGACCTGCGCGCCGGATGCCCGTGGGACGCCGAGCAGACCCACGCGTCGTTGCGCCGGTATCTGCTGGAAGAGACCTACGAGGTCCTCGAGGCCATCGACGGTTTCGACCCCGAGACCGGCGACGGCGTCGACGAGCTGTGCGAGGAGCTCGGTGACCTGCTGTTCCAGGTGTACTTCCACGCCACCATTGCAGCCGAAGAAGGTTGGTTCGATCTGGCCGACGTGGCTCGCGGCGTGCGCCAGAAGTTGTTCGATCGCCATCCCCATGTGTTCGGCGAGGTCGAGGTCTCCGGTTCCGACGACGTGAAGCGGATGTGGGAGGCCAACAAGCTGACCGAGAAGGGGCGTGACTCGGTGATGGATGGCATCCCTGTGGCACTCCCGGCCCTGGCCTACGCCTCGAAGGTGCAACGAAAGGCCGCCACCGTGGGCGTCAAGCTCGACACCAAACCGTCCGATGATCCCGGCACGGCACTGTGGGAGGTCGTGGCCCGACTGTCGGCCGCCGGCATCGACGCCGAGGACGCCCTGCGGCGAACCACCGACGCGTTCGTGGCAGAGTTCAAGTCTCACGAACACGACGTCTGAATTTGCGCCGTCAGTTGGCCCCCTCGTCGGTCCCTGTGGTGGCATCGGGGTCCCACTAACGTCTCGTCACCCATTCCGGAGCACCCTGCAATGAGCATCATCGCCCTCGTTCACGGCCGAGAGATCATCGATTCACGCGGCAACCCCACCGTCGAGGTGGAGGTCGTGCTCGACACCGGCGCGGTCGGTCGGGCGGCGGTTCCGTCAGGCGCGTCGACTGGTCAGTTCGAGGCAGTCGAGCTGCGCGACGGTGGGGATCGCTACGGCGGCAAGGGTGTCGCCACCGCCGTGGGTCACGTGAACGAGGCCATCGCCGAGGTCATCGTCGGGCTCGACGCGCTCGATCAGCGCGAGGTCGACCACGCCATGATCGACGCGGACGGCACCGACAACAAGGCATCGTTCGGGGCCAACGCCATCCTGGGAGCGTCGCTGGCCGTGGCCCGGGCCGCAGCCGACGAAGCTGGCCTTCCCCTTTACCGCTACGTCGGTGGCGCCGGCGCCCACGTGCTGCCGGTCCCGATGATGAACGTCCTCAATGGCGGAGAGCACGCCGACAACAACGTCGACGTGCAGGAGTTCATGATCATGCCGGTCGGCGCGGTGTCGTTCACCGAGGCCCTGCGCTGGGGCGTCGAGACGTATCACGTACTGAAGAAGGTCTGCCACGACCGGGGCCTGTCGACTGCCATCGGCGACGAGGGTGGCTTCGCCCCCGATCTCGGCTCGAACGAGGAAGCACTGACACTGTTGGTCGAAGCCATCGAGCAGGCCGGCTACGTGCCCGGCGAACAGATCGCCATCGCGCTCGATCCGGCCAGCTCCGAGTTCTTCTCCGACGGCAAGTACCACCTCGCGGGCGACAACAAGGTGCTGAGCCCGCTGGAGATGGCCGACTACTACGTCGACTGGTGCAACCGGTACCCGATCGTGAGCATCGAGGACGGCATGGCCGAGGAAGACTGGGACGGGTGGGCCGCCATCACCTCCAAGCTCGGTGACCGGGTGCAGTTGGTGGGCGACGACCTGTTCGTGACCAACACCGAGCGACTCAGCCGCGGCATCGATGTCGGGGTCGCCAACTCGATCCTGGTCAAGGTCAACCAGATCGGCACGCTGACCGAGACGCTCGAGGCGGTCGAGATGGCCCACCGGGCCGGCTACACAGCGGTCATGTCGCATCGTTCTGGCGAGACCGAGGACACGACCATCGCGGATCTGGCGGTTGCCACCAACTGCGGCCAGATCAAGACGGGCGCGCCGGCCCGCAGTGACCGCGTCGCCAAGTACAACCAGCTGCTGCGCATCGAGGAGAGCCTGGGCGAATCGGCGGCCTACCGCGGTCGCGCCGCGCTGGCCCGCCGTGCTGGATCGCTCGGGGGCTCCGGCCGATGACCCAGCGCCGACGGATCGTGATCGCCGTGGTGGTGAGCTTGATCGTGATCTTCGTCGGCGTCGTCCTGTTGCCCACTCGAGCGTGGTTCGGTCAGCGCACCGAGACGTTGAGCGCTCAAGCCGAGTTGCGTCAGCTCGAGACCTCCAACGCTGCGTTGTCCAAGAAGATCAAACGACTGTCGCAGCCCAACACTGTCGAGCAGCAAGCCCGTGAGCTGTACGGCTTCGTGTACCCCGGCCAGGAGAGCTACACAGTGCCGCCTCGGGGTGCGTCAGTGGTGAATCTGCCGGATGTGTGGCCGTTCAACCGGCTGTCCGAACCGCTGCAGCGTGCGGCGCAACGCAAGGCCGTGCCCGAAGATCAGGTCGGCGGCTAGCTTCGCCGGGTGAGCATTCTGGGCAATCGAGTCCTCCGCCGAGAGGACCCGGCACTGATCACCGGCGAGGGCGCGTACCTCGCTGACCTTCGACTGGCCGAGCTCGACGGAGCAGTCACCGTGGCGTTCGTGCGATCGCCGACCGCTCATGCCCTGATCGAGTCGATCGACGTGTCCGAAGCGCTCGAGATGCCCGGGGTGCTGGCCGTGTTCACTGCAGCCGAGTTGGATCTCCCCGCGCCGCGCAAGCGGCTGGCGTGGATTCCTGATGAGTTCACCCGGCCGTGGATCGCCGTCGATCGCGTGCGGTTCGTGGGCGAGGTCGTGGCGGTCGTCGTGGCCGAGACCCCCGCACAGGCCGAGGACGCCATCGAGATGGTCATCGTCGAGTACGAGCCGCTCGATGCCGTGGTCGATCCGGTTGACGCGCTGGCCGATGGGGCGCCGCTGTTGTTCGAGTCGTTCGGTTCGAACTTGGCGTGCACCTTCGAGGAGGAGCTGGCGGAGGGCGAGATCGCCGCTGACATTTTCGCCGGATGCGAGGTGGTGGTCGAGGCGGACTTCGTCAACCAGCGACTGGCGGCGGTCCCGCTCGAAGGTCGCGCCACTGCGGCGACCTGGATCGACGGACGGCCAACGGTATGGATCTCCTGCCAAGGGGTGCACGGCGCGCGCAACTTCCTGGCCGGTGGGCTCGGCATCGACCGCAACGACATGCGGGTGATCGCTCCTGATGTGGGCGGCGGCTTCGGCGCCAAGATCTCGCCCTACGCCGAGGACCTCCTGGTCGTCTGGGTGTCGCGACAGCTCGGTCGTCCCGCCCGTTGGATCGAGTCGAGAGGTGAGAATCTCGTGGCCATGGGTCATGGTCGCGACCAGCGTCATCACGTACGCATCGGTGGGCGTCGTGATGGTCGTGTCACCGCGTATCAGCTCGATGTGATCGCCAACGCCGGGGCGTATCCGACCATGGGGGCGTTCCTGCCGACCTTCACCCGCCTGATGGCGCCGGGCACCTACGACATCGCGCAGGTCGAGACCAGCGCGTCGGTGGTGGTGACCAACACCATGTCGATCGAGGCCTACCGCGGGGCCGGCCGACCCGAGGCAACCGCCGCGATCGAGCGGGCCATGGATCTGTTCGCGGCGGAGGTCGGGCTCGATCCCGTCGAGGTGCGTCGCATCAACCTGCTGCCCGCTCATCCGTTGCCCATCACCACGGCGACCGGAGCGATCTACGACGCCGGCGACTACGGGGGAGCGCTCGACGCGGTACTCGAGGCAGCCGACTACACAGCGTTGCGAGCCGAGCAGGCCCGCCGTCGCCACACCGGCGAGACACCGTGGCTCGGCATCGGCGTGTCGACCTACGTGGAGATCACCGCCGGAGGAGGGGTGCCCACCGAGTTCGGCGCGGTCACCGTGCGCGACGATGGCTCGGCGGTGGTGCGAACAGGATCGTCGTCACATGGCCAGGGTCACCACACCGTGTGGGCGTCGCTGGTCAGCGATCAGACCGGCATCCCCCCGGAGCGCATCGAGGTGATCCACGGCGACACCGATGTGGTGGCCAAGGGGGGTGGCACCGCCGGATCACGATCACTGCAGCTCGGGGGTTCCGCTGTGTACACCGCGGCGATCGAGCTCGTCGAGCGCGCCGTGCCGCTGGCCGCCCAGTTGCTCGAAGCTGCCGCCGAGGACGTGCGCCTCGACGCCGACCGCGGAGAGTTCCATGTGGTCGGCACACCGGCGATCTCGATCGGCTGGGCGAAGCTGGCCGCGGAGTTCCCCGACGACATGGCCGTCGAGACCGACTTCGTCGCCACCGGTCCGACCTTCCCGTTCGGGGCGCACGTCGCCGTAGTGGAGGTCGATCCCGAGACCGGGCTGACGCGGTTGATCCGTCACGTCGCCTGCGACGACGCCGGGGTGATCGTGAATCCGCTCCTGGCCGACGGCCAACGCCACGGTGGGATCGCCCAGGGAGTGGCGCAAGCGCTGTTGGAGGAGGTCCGCTACGACCCCGACGGCAACCCCATGACCACCACCCTGGCCGACTACACGTTCATCTCGGCGTGCGAGCTGCCCTCCTTCGAGTTGGTGTCACACGAGACTCCGACCACCCACAACCCGCTGGGGGCGAAGGGCATCGGCGAGTCGGGAACGATCGGGTCGACGCCGGCGGTGCAGTCGGCGGTCATCGATGCCCTGGCGCACCTGGGCGTGCGGCACCTCGACATGCCGTGCAGTCCCGAACGGGTGTGGCGTGCGATATCAGGAGTCAGCTGACTCGACCCTCTCGTAGGGTCGTGCATGGTTTCATCGCAACGGAGCGAACCAGTCGTTCGCCTGATCGACCCCGAGGCCGACCTGGCCGCAGTGGTTCGGGCCGACTCACGAGCGTTCGGCTCGACGGTCGATGTCGACGCGACGCTGGCCAGGGTCGGCCACTACCTGGAGTTCGATCGATTCTGGGTCGCCGACGACGACGGCGACATCGCCGGACACCTGGGGGTGTTCTCCTTCGACCTGACGCTGCCTGGTCGCGTCGCCCACCCAGTCGCGGGTGTGACCTGGGTGGGGGTGGCCCCCACCCATCGTCGCCTCGGTCTCATGCGGCGAATGATGGAGGCGTCGATCTCCGACGCGCGTCATCGTGGCGAGTGCGTCGCAGCTTTGTACGCATCGGAGGCCGGCATCTACGGCAATGTCGGGTTCGGCCCTGCGTCGATCAACCGCGACATCGAGATCGACCCGCGCCGGGTGCGGTGGTTGCCCGAGCTGCCGTCGCCCGGTGGGCGGTGTCGATGGATCGACGACCCAGATGAGGTTTCGGCACTGGTCCGTCCGATCTACGACCAGTGGCGCCTGAGCCAACCGGGGCAGATCTCCCGCAACGACGGGTTCTGGTTTCGCAACCTGGTCGACTGGCCACTCGAGCGCAGTGACAAGTCGGCGGTGTGGACGTTGTTCCACTTCGACGGTGCCGGAACCGCTGACGGCTATGCCCGCTACCGCCTCCGCGACAACTGGCAGGGCATGAACGCGAAGTTCCGCCTGTTCGTGGAGGAGGTCGTGCACACCACTCCCGACGCCCACGCATCTCTGTGGGCGACGCTGTTGGCAACCGACCTGGTGGAGACTGTCGAGATGAGCCAGTTCGCCCTCGACGACCCGCTCGGCGCGCTCCTCGTCGACTCGCGGGCCATCACGACCACCAGTTACGCCGACGGCATGTGGATTCGAGTGCTCGACGTGGAGGTGGCGTTGGCTGCCCGACGCTATGAGGTCGACGGGTCGATCGTGCTCGAAGTCACCGGAGCAGGATCGATGGCCACTGATCCGGCGATCGGCCGATACCGACTGACGGTGACCGGAGGCGTGGGTGAGTGTCGCCGCGAGTCCGACTCGACCGCTGAGGTCACCCTCGGCCTGGGAGAACTGGGTTCGCTGCTGCTCGGGGGTGGCGACGCCAGCCGACTGGCTGCGGTCGGTCGGGTCGCGGAGAGCACAGCTGGCGCGGTGGTTCGCCTCGATCGCCTGATGCGTTCGCATCCGCTACCGAACTGCACCACCGGGTTCTGAGAATGCCGGCGCTACCATCTCGCGGGTGACCGAGCCGAACGCGATGCGTCGGACCCACGACGAGGTGTTGGCAGCATGCGAACGACTGGTCGAACCATTGAACGCGAGGGCACCAGCCGGCGAAGCCGAGCGGCGGGTGCCACAGGCAACCATCGATGATGCTGACGCGGCAGGGGTGTTCTCGATGCTGGTTCCCACGCGCTGTGGCGGCAGTGGTCTCGGACTCGACACGCTCGCCCATTCCACTCGGATTCTGGCTCAGGGATGTCCGGCGTCGGCCTGGACGCTGTCGTTCCTGGTCATGCACAACTGGTTGGTCGGACGATTCGGCGACGAGACCGTCGCCGAGCTGTTCGGCCGCCGGCCCTACGTGCTGGCTCCTGCACCCCTCAACCCATCGGGAACCGCCACGCCGGTCGACGGCGGCTACGAGCTCAACGGCCGGTGGGACTGGGCGACTGGTATCGAGCACGCCGACTGGGTACTCGTCCATGCGATCGTCGACGACCCCACGTCCACCGAGCTGTCCACTCGATTCCTGCTCGTACCTCGCGACGATGTCGATGTGCTCGATGTGTGGCACACGTCGGGCATGCGGGCCACCGGGAGCAACACCGTCGTGGTGTCCAACCGCTTCGTGCCCGGACACCGCACGATCGACCGCGAGCGCCTGATGGACGCGTCGGAGCGGCTGCCGGGCGACGCGATGTCGGGGTTTCCGGTCGTGCCGGTGCTGTCTCTGGTAGCGGCCGCTCCTGCGTTGGGAGCGGCCGAAGCTGCAGTCGAATCGTTCCGTCAGAGGTTGTCGCAACGGGTGCTGGCCTACATGTTCGGCGAGAAGCAGGCCGACCAGCCGGCAGCGCGGGTGCGGCTCGCGACCGCGCTGTCGGAGGTACGGGCGGCGCGAGCCGTGTGGGACGGCGCGTTGGTGGCGCTCAGCGCGTCGGTGGCGGCCGGCACGCCGACGGTGGCCGATCGAATGGCTGCCCGACTTGCCGCAGCGTCGGTCGTACGACTCGCACGTCAGGCAATCTCGACGGTCTGTGAAGGCTCTGGCGCGAGCGTGTATTCGGAGACGTCACCCCTACAACGGCTGCAACGCGACGTCGAGGTCCTCAAGGGACACGTGATCTTCGATTGGGACCGCTGCGCCGAACTCGCAGGACGCGTGGCCCTCGGGTTCGAGCCCTCTCCGACCGACATGGTCTGACTCGTCAGCGGTGCATCGTGAGCGCGTCGTCAGCGAAGCGGATTCTCGAAGATCACGGCCGGCGGTAGCGGGGTACCAGCGGTCGCGATGAGTCGATATCCTCTGACGAGTCGTCAGAAACCCCGGGGGTAGCCATGGCCGACGTGCCGAGCTTCGATCGTTTGTTCATCGGTGGGGAATGGGTTACTCCCTCTTCCGATCGGCGGTTCACGGTCGTGAACCCCGCTACCGAAGAGGTCATCGGCCACGCGCCGGAGGCGGTCGAGGCCGACATCGACGCTGCGGTTGCTGCGGCCCGCGCCGCGTTCGATGACGGCCCGTGGCCGACCATGTCCCCGATCGATCGCGCCGATGCCATGCAGCGGCTGTACGAGTTGTTCCTGGCCAAGTCGGGTGACTTCGCCGACCTGATCACCGCCGAGATGGGCAGCCCGATCCTGTTCAGCCACCTCGGCCAGGTGGGCGCAGCAGGCATGGTGCTCGACTACTTCGTGAACCTCACCCGCACCTTCGCGTTCGAGGAGGTTCGTGCCGGCTTCATGGGTCCGGCACTGGTCCGCAAGGAAGGCGTCGGCGTGTGTGCCGGCATCGTTCCGTGGAACGTGCCGCTGTTCATCACGATGTTGAAGTTCGCCCCGGCCTTGGCCTCGGGATCGACCATGGTGCTCAAGCCAGCGCCGGAGACCCCGCTCGATGCCCTGGTGCTCGCGCAACTGGTCGAGGAGGCCGGCATCCCCGCCGGTGTGTTCAACGTCGTGCCCGCCGACCGCGAGGCCGGCGAGGCGCTGGTGCGCCACCCCGGTGTCGACAAGGTCAGTTTCACCGGCTCGACGGCCGCCGGTCGCAAGATCGGCGCCATCTGCGGCGAGCAGCTCAAGCGTTGCACGCTCGAACTCGGGGGCAAGTCCGCTGCGGTCATTCTCGACGACGCGGATCTGGCCACGACGATTCCCGAGCTGCTGAGTTCAACGATGATGAACAACGGTCAGGCATGTGTGGCACAGACCCGCATCTTGGCCAGCGCGGAGCGCTACGACGAGGTCGTCGAGGCCATCACCGAGGCGACTCGGGAACTCAAGGTCGGCGATCCAACTGACATGGAGACCGCAGTCGGGCCGCTGGTGGCCTCACGTCAGCGCGACCGGGTCGAGGGCTACCTCAAGCTCGGCGTCGACGAAGGCGCCCGCATCACCACCGGCGGTGGACGACCCGAGGGATTCGACAAGGGCTGGTACGTGGAGCCGACCGTGTTCGCAGACGTCGACAACTCCATGCGCATCGCGCGGGAGGAGATCTTCGGCCCGGTGGCCTCGATCATCCGCTACACCGACGAGGCCGATGCCATCCGCATCGCCAATGACTCCGACTACGGCCTCTCCGGAACCGTGTGGACCGCGGATCTCGACCGCGGCCTCAACGTGGCCCGAAAGGTGCGAACCGGCACCTACACCGTCAACGGCTTTGCCATGGAATGGAGTGCACCGTTCGGTGGTTTCAAGAACTCCGGCGTGGGTCGCGAGCTCGGCCCCGAGGGTCTCAGCGCCTACCTGGAAGCCAAGACGATCAACCTGCCGGCCGGGTCGGACCCCAAGCTCGAGGGCTGACCCGGTATCGCCTCATGGCGCCGGGTGGCCGGGTCGTGGGCGTAGATCGTGAACCGAGCGCGCTCGAGACCTGCTCGAAGCTGATCGAGGATTCAGGGTCTGACGAATGCCAGTGTCGTCGCCGGTGATGCCTCGGGAGTGGACTCGAGGCGGGAACCTTCGCCACCTCTGCTGCTGACGACGGTCATGTGTCCGCGATCTGCTGCGTCCTCCGTGTGAAGGTGACCCAGATGGGGGATGCACCGGCTCCGCGCAGCTTCCACTCCGCATGTTCCTTGTCGGATCACGTTGGGAGGAGCCATCAGCCCAAGGCGGTTCAGGCCACCCCCCATCGCCATCAGTTGACTGGGGCGGTCGTCGACTCTATCCGATGGCCGAATTACGCGAGGGCGATGGCCAGCAACGCAGTGACTGTCCCGGCGACGAGGAGGGGGAGTTGTCCGGTGCCGTTCCAGGTG
>JBBQLA010000038.1:0-10368 GCA_038327485.1 Acidimicrobiales bacterium | reverse complement strand
CAGCGCCTTCACGTACAGCGGGTTGTCGCAGAACTTGTGGGCATCCTCGACCCGGCAGATGATGGCGGCGGCCGAGCCGTCGCTCACGCCGGAGCAGTCGAACACCCCGAGATCGCCGGCGACCAACGGAGACCGGGTGATCGTCTCCATCGACACCTCCGTGCGGAATTGGGCCCGAGGATTCAGGGCGCCGTTGCGGTGGTTCTTCCAGGCGATGCGCGCCATCACCTCCTTGAGCTCGACCGGGTCGACGCCGTACTTGTCGGCATAGGACGGTGCGAGGAACGAGAACGCCGCGGGCGACGACAGCTGGGGGTCGGTGCCGTCACCGACCGGTCGGATGCCGGTGAGTCCCGAGAAGCCCGAGTCCTTCAGCTTCTCGACGCCGATGGCCATGGCCACGTCGTAGGCGCCGGACGCCACGGCGTAGCAGGCGTTGCGGAACGCCTCCGAACCCGTCGCGCAGAAGTTCTCGACGCGGGTCACCGGCTTGTAGTCGATCTTCAGCGGACGCGACAGGGTGATGCCCGAGACCCCCGAGCCCAACGTGCCCAACCAGAACGCGTCGATGTCGTCGAGCGTGATGCCGGCCGATGCGATGGCGTCCTTCGCTGCGTCGGTCAACAGGTCATCGACGCCTTGGTCCCACCGCTCACCGAAACGGGTGCACCCCATGCCGATGATGGCGATCCGATCACGAATGCCGTTGCTGCTCATGTCGGCGCTCCTTCGCTCCGGACGACCGCGATCGGCTTGGCCTTCCAGAAGTAGTTGTGCACGCCCTCGGCGGTGTACAGCCGTCGGAAGGTCATCTCGACCTCGGTGCCGATCTCCACGGTGTCGGGGTCGACATCGGTCATCTGGCAGCGGTAGCGGCCGCCGCCCTCGAAGTCGATGACCACGCCGACCATCGGCGGGGACAGGCTGTAGGCCAGCCGGTCGACGGTGAAGGTGGCCACCCGCGCCCGCACATCGGCGAGCCGCTCGAGCTCCATCTGGTCGATGGCCTTGCACGACAGACACACCCGCGTCGGCGGCAGATGCCGGAACCCGCAGGCCAGGCACCGGCTCGCAGCGAACCCGCTGCGCCACTCGCTCGACCGCCAGGTGGTCGGCGAGCCCGGCCGTTCCGGATCGGGACGTCGAGGTGGATCGCGAAGCAGCTCCCCGCGCCACGTGAGGAAGCGGGCATAGGGCAGGTCGTCTCGGCCCGAGGCGAGCTGCTCGGCCACCGTGACGACACCGGCGGCCGACCGAGCCGCCCGCAACCCCGGCAACGCCGCGGTGGTGCGCAACAGGAGCACGTCCGCGCCGTCGGCGGCCACCACCACGGCGATCAGCTCGCCGGGATCGGCTCGTTCCAACACATCCGCCAGCAGGAACCCCACCTGCGCAGCGCCGAGATTGCCCGTCGCGGCGGCGTGGTCGGCAACCAGCGATGTCGAGCGCACCCCGAGCGACGACGCCACGACCTTGACCGAGCGGGCATGCAACCCGACGATGGCCACGTGGTCGATGGCGTTGGCGGCCACGTCTGCTGCCTTCAACGCAGCGGCGAAGGCCCGCTCGACCAGCGGCACGTAGACCTCCTGGCCGAAGCGCTCCTCCCACTGCTTCGACCCGAGCTCACCGGGAGTGCGCCACCGGTCGAGGAACTCCTCGGTGGTCGAGGCGTGCGCCACCAACTCGGCCACCACATCGGACGGGTCGGAGCCGAACACCAGGGCGACCGCACCGTCGCCGCTGTCGCGTTCCTCCGAGGAGCCGGGCGGGCCGGTCCGCAGGTCCGACAACACCGCCATGGTTGGGGCGCCGGTGTCGGCCAGACGAGCCGCGGCGCGGGCCGCTCCGACGGCGGAGCGGACGCTCCCTCCTGCGTCGTAGGCACCCGCGGATTCAGCCAGACCGAGCGCGGCGTGCACGGCGGTGGCGTTGGTCTTGTCGAGGTACGCCGGCGCCGGAGTGGAGAACAGCAACTCGCTCGGCCGGTCGCCTGACATCGCGGCCAGCGCTCGCCGTCCTGCTTCGACGGCCATGGTGCTGGTGTCCTCGTCGTAGGACGCGACCGTTCGTGTGCCACGCCCCGACGGTGTCCCCAACGTCGCGCCGATGGCGGAGCGCTGGAGCCGCCAGTACGGCAGGTACACGCCCCACGACACGATTCCACTCATGAGGTCACCGGTGCGGGCTCGTCGAGTCGGGAGTAGGAGATGCTGGCCGAGGCGACCAGGCGGCGATCGTCGCCCACATCGATCACCTCCGCAGCCACCACGATGGCGCGTCGTCCCAGACGCAACACGCGGCCGATCACCCGGGCTGGACCGACCCGCACCGTCGACAGGAACCGCACGGTCAAGTCGCCGGCCACGATGTTCTCGCTGTCGCCGGCCCGGACGGCCACACCGGCCGCACCGCACTCGATGAGCGCCGTCATCAGGCCGCCGTGCAGGCTCCCGTGGGGGTTGGACACCTCGGGCCGCAGTTCCATCTCCAGGCTGGGCCCGGCGATCGGATCGTCGACGCGGCGCATCTCCATGAGCGAGAGCAAGTGTCCGGGCACTCCCGCGTCGATGATCTCGGCCACCCGCACAACGTAGCGTTCGTGAGAGGGACATTCTCAGCCTGGTAGAACGACGCGGTGGATGACGAGCCGGCGACCTCACCCAAGTGGCAGGAACGAGCGGTCAACCGATCACTCCGGGCCGCCCGAGAGCGGGCGATCTCACGTGGCGACCAGTTCATCGCCGCCGCGGCCGACCTCCTGCGCACCACCGGCAAAGCCGACTTCACCGTGCAGGAAGTGGTCGACCGGTCAGGTCTGTCGCTGCGATCCTTCTACCAACACTTCGCCACCAAGGACGACCTGCTGCTGGCGATCATCGAGGAGACCGTCGTCCACTACATCGTCGCGCTGCGGCCGTTGATCGAGGCCGAGCCTGATCCGGCCGAGCAGCTGCGCATCTTCGTGACCAAGCTGTTCGGCAGTCCAGCGTCGGACGACCCGGCGTCGCGGGGATTGGTGTTGTTCCATTGGCACCTCGCCGCGACCCGCACCGACGAGTTCGCCGCCACCCTGGCGCCACAGCTGGAGCTCGTGACCGAGATCCTGCAGGCTGGGAGCGCATCGGGGGTCTTTCGCACCGACCTGTCGGTTCCAGTTCTCGCCGCCATGGTGACCAACACGCTGGTCTCGCTGCTCGACATGCGGGTGCTGGGCGTGCACCTGGCCGACGAGCCCGTCACTGCCGACCACGTGGTGCGCTGGTGCCTCGCCGCAGTGACGGCGCCGCCGTCGACGTGACTACTTGGAGCGTGGGAGGCCGAGGGCGCGCTGGGCGATCATGTTGCGATGCATCTCGCTGGTACCGGCGTAGATGGTCGTCCCGAGCGAGTGGCGCAGCATGTGTTCGAGCTCGCCATTCACCGGCGCCGTCGGGTCGAAGTAGCTGCGCAGCCCGTCGGGGCCCATCACCTCGACCCACTCCTCGCTCCGGCGCTCCAACGCCTCCGAGCTGAACAACTTCGACATCGGCCCCTGCGCGGTCACCTCCATGCCGTTCTGGCCGACCCAGATCGAGCGCCGCATCAGCAGCCGCGACACCTCGAGGCTCGCCGCGGTGCGGCCCAGCACCTCGAGCACATCGGGGTCCTCGACGCGAGGACGGCCCTCGGCATCGACGGTCTCCCGCGCCCACGTCTCACCGGCGCGGAGCAGCCGTTCCAGCGACGACGCGTACCCCGAGCTGTGCTCGAGTCGGAGCGACACCGTCATGGTGTTCCAACCATCGTCGACGCCGCCGATGCGCCACTCGTCGGACACTCGGACGTCGTTGTAGAAGGTGATGTTGGTGCGCTCGCCCGACATGGTGCGCACCTCCTGCACCTCGACGCCGGCCTGGTCCATCGGCACCAGGAACATGGTCAGACCGCGGTGCTTGGCCACCTCGGTGTTGGTCCGCGCCAGCAGGAACACGTAGTCACCGATGTGGGCGTTGGTGGTGAACATCTTCTGGCCGTTGATCACCCAGTCGTCGCCGTCGGGCACCGCTCGGCACGCCGCAGCGGCCACGTCGGAACCCGCCTCGGGCTCACTGAAGCCCAGCACGATCACGATCTCACCGGCCAGAGCGCGGGGCAGGATGGCGGCCTTCTGCGCGTCGGTTCCGACCTCACGAATGACCGACGCCACCAGCGTGGTGGTGCCGATGCCATAGGTCGGAGCGTCGTGCACCCTGAGCTCGTCGTAGAGCACGAGCATCTCGATGGGGTCGAGGCCCCCGCCGCCGTATTCGACCGGCCACCCCGGCGCGTACCAACCGCGCTCGACCAGCGCCTTGGTGAAGGCATCGTCGTGGGACACGCCGGTTCGGTACACCCGCTCCTTGAGTTCGGGAGTGATGTGTTCGTCGAGGAAGGCGACCACTTCGGAACGGAAATCGCCGCTGTCCTCACCCAGTCGGAAGTCCATCACTCGCCTCCCGCGGCGGTGGCAGAAGTTGCGGCGAGTCGACGTGCCCCGACCCGGCGGTAGGCCTGCGTCGGTGACATGGCCACCCGGGCCCAGGCCCGCGCTCGACCGAAGTACAGCTGGATGTCGTACTCCAACATGAACCCGTAGCCACCGTGGAAATGCAGCGACCGATAGGTGGCGTCCCGCGCCGTCTCCGATGCGAATGCGAAGGCCATGGCCGCCAGCAGCGGTGCCCGCTCGGGCTCCATGTCGAAAGCCCAGGCCGCTTCACGGGCCAGCAGCCCGGCACCGTCGGACTCGGCGGCCGAATCGGCCAGTCGATGTGCCAGGGCCTGGAACGCGCCGATCTTCTGGCCGAACGCCTCGCGCTCCTTCACATACTCCACCCCGATCTCCAGCGACCGGGCGGCGATGGCTGCCAAAGCGGCGCCAGTGAGCGCGAGCCACTCGTCGAGTGCCGCGTCGAACGCGGCCGTTGCGTCGGTTCCAGTGGCCAGCATCTCGCCGTCGCACACCGCCACATCAGCCACCGGCATGGCGCCGCTGTTCTCGGGCACGACCCGATCTGCGCCGATGGGCGCCAGCACCAGGTCGCCGTCGATCAGGACCACCACGTCGGTGGCGATGGCACCGGCCGGGACCATCTTGGCGATCCCTCCTCCCGCCGGGGCCACGGCGATCGTGATCAGCCGCTCCCCCGAAAGTTGCTGAGCCAAGGAGGTCGTGGCGCCGACCCGTTCGAGCAACCGGGCCGCCACCACCGCTTCGATCAATGGGGCGGAACCCAGGGTTCGTCCGTGCTGTTCTGCGACCAGCGCCAGGTCGAGCATCGACGCGCCCCAGCCACCGGCGGACTCGCCCACCGCCATCATGAGCACGCCCATCTCGGTGAGCCGATCCCACAAGCGGGGATCGAAACCCTGGGTTGTCTCGGCGACACGCACCCGATCCGGGCTCGACTCCTTGGCGTACATGGCGGAGAACGCGTCGATCAGCTGCTGTTGCTCGTCGGTCGGTCGAAGGTCCATCAGTGGGCCGCCCGTGCGCCGGCGGCCGGGGCCGCGCCCTCGGGGAACGCCCGGATCATGTTCTCCTGCGTGAACGAGGCCACGAGTCGACCGGCCTCGTCGAACACCTGGGCACGGCCGTGACTGCGGCCACGCCCTGACCACGGGACATCGTGGGAGAACAACATCCACGTCGACGCGTCGATCGGCTCGTGGAAACTCAGCGTGTGCGCGTTGACGGTGGTCGAGATCGACACGTGCGCCATCGATTGACCCACACCCGAGTGCGGCCGCATGGCCGTGCCGATGAGGAAGCCGTCCGATGCGTACCCGAGCAGTGCCCGATTCACCGTGGGGTCGGACGGCGCGCCGACGAATCGGGTCCACACATCGAGCTCGGCCGGGCCGATCGCCTCGGGATCGGAGATGTCGACCCCCTCGACGATGCCGATCTCCCACCCGTCGAGACCGTGACCGGACGGCGGCCCAGCAATGGGCCGAGCCACGCCGGGCGCGTCGGACTGGTGGCGGATCAGGTCGGGTTCGGGCGCGGCGAGCAGCACGAGTGATCGGGCGCGGACCTTTCCGCCCTGGCTGATCGTGACCGACGAACTGGCGAAGGCGCGACCCGCCGCCATCACGTCGACCTCGAACTCCAACGGCACTCCGAACTCGGCGGCCCGGGCGAAGATGATGTGGATCGACGTCACGTCCTTGGTCGGATCGACCGAAGCTCCGGCGACGATCGACTGCGCCAACAGCTGTCCCCCGAACACCACCGGCGAGGGACCCATGCGCACGCTGTCACCGACGAGATGGTGCTCGTCGATCCGCTCGAGTTCGAGCGCCTCGACGAGGTCCGTCACACTGGCCATCGAGTGCCCTCCTCCTGGATCGATGCTTCGAGCGTCAGGGCTAGGGTTCCGCCGTGAAGGATCTCGAAACGCTGGGGTACGAAGAAGACAACGGTGTCGCCGTCGTGACGCTCAACCGTCCCGAGAAGCACAACGCCTTCAATCAAACCATGCAGGACGAGTTGTGCGGCGTCTGGCAGGCCGTGCGTCGCAACGACGATGTTCGCGCCGTCGTGCTCACCGGCGCGGGCGAGAAGTCGTTCTGTACCGGCATCGATCGCAGTGAGGTGCCGAGCGAGGCCGGCGAGTACAGCTTCGACCCGTACACCTACGACGACCCGGGCCGCACGATCGGACCGCGCAGCCAGCAACTGTGGAAGCCGGTCATCGCCGCGGTCAACGGGATGGCCTGCGGGGGCGCGTTCTACCTGCTCGGCGAGGTCGACTTCATCATCGCCGCCGAGCACGCCACGTTCTTCGACCCGCACGTCACCTACGGCATGCCCGCGGTGTTCGAGCCGTCGCTGATGCTGGCCCGCATGCCGTTCGGTGAGGTCATGCGCATGACGCTGATGGGCAATCACGAACGCATCTCCGCGGCTCGCGCCGAGACCATCGGACTCGTCTCGCAGGTGGTCGAAGCAGGCGAACTCCAGTCGGTCGCCCGTGACGTCGCCGCGACGATCGCGTCGCAGCCCGCTGCCGCAGTGCAGGCGTCGCTGCGCACCGTGTGGGCGGCCCGTGACCTTCGGCCCGGCCAGATGGTCGAGCTCGGCAACACGTTCCTCAACCTGTCGATGAGCGCCGAGGCGTTGCGTCAGGGACAAGAGACCTTCACCTCCAAGCGAAGTGGTCCGCCCACGATCCGCTGACGCCGCCAACTCAGCCCCACACCACATCGAGTCGCGGTGGTGATCGGAACAACGTGCCGGTGATGTACGGCGCCGGGGCATGGGGGTCGATGCGCAGGTTGGGCAGCCGATCGAACAGCAGACCCAGCGCCACCTGCGTCTCCATGCGGGCCAGGTGCATCCCCAGGCACATGTGCGGACCGGAGGCGAAGCCGATGTGAGGCTTACGGGCGCGGAGGATGTCGAAGGTTTCGGGGTCGTCCCAGCGAGTGGGGTCGTGGTTGGCCGCACCCATGTTGGTGATCACTGTCGACCCGGCCGGCATGGTGACACCCTCCACCTCGACCTCGGTGGTTGAGGTGCGGATCACGATCAGCAACGGGGTCTCCCAGCGCACGCCTTCCTCGATCGCCTGGGGGAACAGGTCGCGATCGGCGACGAGCGCATCGAGCTGATCACGATGTGTCAACAGGCCGAACAACAGATTCGACGACGACCGATAGGTGGTCTCGGCACCGGCCGGCAACAGCAGACGGAGGAACGAATAGATCTCCTCGTCGGTCAGCTGCTGTCCGTCGTGCTCGGCGGTGGCGAGCACCGAGATCATGTCCTGCTGCGGGTTGGCCCGGCGCTCGGCGAGGATCGGGATGAAGTAGTCGCGTAGCTCAGCGGATGCTCGTGTGGCGCGCTCCATGTCGACGGTGACGCCGATCAACTCCACCGCCAATCGATGGAACGCCGGCAGATCTGCGGCGGGCAGCCCGAGCAGCGCAGCGATGACGGCGACCGGGAACGGGAACAGCAGCTCGCGTACCAGGTCGACTCTGCCGTCGGCCTCGAAGCGATCGATGGCGGCGTTGATGAGCGGCGCGACCAACTCGGTCTCCCACCGCTGCATGGCCACCTTGGTGAAGGCCTGCTGGAGGATGGACCGGTAGCTGCGGTGTTCGGGCGGATCCATCTCGAGGATCGACCGGCCGAGTACCGCACCCATGACCTCGCTGTAACCGCTCGAGCTGAAGTGCTCGGTGTCGGTGAACACCGAGTTCACCGCGTTGTAGCTGTAGGCGGTGTACGCGTGAGGCATGCCCTCCTCGTTGCCGGGCAGGCCCATGTCGGGCATGCCGTCGTGCACGGCGGCCGCATCGCGCAGCACAGCCAAGTCGGGGTATGGGGAGAAGTCGCCCGAGGCCCCCATGGCCCGACTGAACTCCTCGAACGGATCGATATCGATGTCGGTGGCCGCGCCGTTGCTGTTCCCGACCACTGCAGCTGACTGTCCGTCGACCATCTCGCCCCCCCTTTGCGCTGCCCCATCAAACTGACACGCGTGTCAGCTCGGACTGTAGCGCTGCGCCACCGTCGCACATCGGCTGAACTGGGACACATGACGAGTCCCTCCCCCACCAGCGCTCCCTTCGCCGAGCGCCTCCGCGGCACCGGCATCTGGAGTTCCGCCCTTCGCTATGCCGACAAGGCCACCGCCGCGGAGTGCACCTCCGAACTCGAGTCGCTCGGTTACTCGGCGGCCTGGCTCCCCGACATCGGCGGTGACCTGTTCGAATCGGTCGAGAACCTGCTGGCCGCCACCACGACCATCACGGTGGCGACCGGCATCCTGAACCTGTGGATGCACGAGGCCGACGAGACGGCCGAACGCCACGCCACCTTCACCAGCGAACACGGACACCGCTTCCTGGTGGGCATCGGCGTGAGCCACGCACCACTGATCGATGCGGGAGAGCAGGGTCGCTACGCCAAGCCGCTGACCAAGATGCGCGACTACCTCGACGGGCTCGACGCGGCGGAGGTGCCGTTGCCGTCAGCCGATCGGGTCCTCGCGGCGTTGGGTCCGAAGATGTTGGAGTTGGCCCGCACCCGCGCGGCGGGCTGTCATCCGTATCTGGTGACCCCCGATCACACGGCAGTGGCCCGCGCTGCCCTCGGCGACGCCGCGCTGGTCGCACCCGAGCAGGCCGTCGTGTTGGAGACCGACCCGACCCGAGCTCGTGAGCTGGCCCGCATCCACCTGTCGCGGTACCTCCAACTGCCGAACTACGCCAACAACTGGAAGCGATTCGGCTTCACCGACGACGACATCCTCCGCGGCGGGAGCAACCGACTCGTCGACGCCTTGGTGGTGTGGGGCGACGAGGCCACGATTGCGGCGCGCCTCCAGGAGCACCGTGACGCGGGCGCCGACCACGTGTGCGTCCAGGTGTTGGGCGAGGATCTGCTGGCCTTCCCACTCGACGAGTGGCGCCGTTTGGCGCCCGCCCTCACGGTGTCGTCGTGACCGCCGCTGCGACCGCTTCGACGAACGACCCGGGCGCTTCGAGCTGGGGGTAGTGACCGGCGCCGTCGATCCACGTCAGCGTGGAGTCGGGACGGGCCTCGTGCAGCTTGGTGGCCATGGCCGAAACGGCGATCGGGTCCTCGGCTCCCCAGATGATGTGCAGAGGCGAGGGGTGCGACTCGATGGCACCGGTGTAGCGACGCTCGTGGAGACGACGCTCCTCGATGTAGCGAATGATGCGAGCCAGCAACCGGTTGCCGCCGCCGGCCACGATCAGATCGGCGTGGGCCTGGGTCGGCACCGTTGACTGGTGCGCCGGGGCCAGCGTGGCGGTCAGCGCACCCGCCAGTCCGAGGCGATCGGGAGCGGACTCTGCCGGGAGGATCTCGTCGGGCAGTGCCAGCAGGAACTGTTGGCCCGCAGTGAGATGGGCCATCTCGATGTAGATGCTGCCGTTGGTCACGAAGCGACGGACGATCTCGACGGGCCACGACCCTTCGAGGTGACGGGCCAGCAGCTCGCCGCCCACGGTGTCGCCCATGTCGTGGGTGAGCAGGCTGAGGCGATCGAGGCCGAGCTGTGCCGTGAGCTCGATGACGATGTCGGCTTGGGTCGCGAGGGTGTAGGCCATGTCGGGTTTGGCGGACAGGCCGAACCCGAGCAGGTCGAGGAGCACCACGCGACGATTCGCCGAGAGGCCGTCGATCACCTCGACGAAGTCGTACGACGACGTCGGGTAGCCGTGGATGACGAGCAGCGGTTCGAGGAGTTCATCGCCCCGCGCCGCCACCTCGATGGTGAAAATCTCGTGGCCGGCCAAGGTGCGGCGCACTCCGCGACGCTCCCAGTCCTGCGTTGTCAGGGGCGAGCGAGGTGACGTCATGGCGTG
>JBBQLA010000037.1:0-10398 GCA_038327485.1 Acidimicrobiales bacterium | reverse complement strand
TCCCATCGATAAGTTCCAACAGCAGGGCGGCCGCCTCGATCTCGACGGCATCGACTTCGAGCAGTTCGTCACCAACCCGCTCGATCCCAACGTGCTTCGGGTGCTGTCGTACATGCACGACATCGAGTACCAGACGGTGCTGTACACCCGTGAGCTCCTGCTCACCCCGGCGTGGCGCGACCCGCAGTTCACCGCCTTCCTCACGTTGTGGAACTACGAGGAGTACTGGCACGGCCAGGCCATCGGCCAGGTCCTCGCACTGCACGAACGCCCAGCGCACGACGAGCGGCTCACTGCCATGCGGGAGTGGAACCGCAAAGGCCTCGAACGCAGTCCGCTGACCTTCTGGGCGCTCGGGCGGTTCGTCCGTCAGTTCCCCGCCGTGCACATGACGTGGGGATCCATCAACGAGTGGACGGCCAACGCCGCCTACAACCGGCTGGCCCAGATCGCCGATCATCCGGTGCTCACCGAACTCCTCGGTCGCATCATGCGCCAAGAGGGTCGCCACGCCGGCTACTACGCCAGTGCGGCGCGCGATCTGCTGACCGACAACGTGCGTGCGCAGAAGGTCACCAAGTGGTTCCTGAACCACGAATGGGCCCCGGTGGGAAGCGGCGACGTGCCCGAGATCGAGACATCGTTCGCCACGGCCTTCCTGTTCGGATCGGGCGACGGCATGCACCTGGTCGACCTGATCGAGGAGCGCATCGACGCGTTGCCGGGTCTGTCCGGGCTCAACCTGGTCCGCGACGCCATCGCCGCGTCGCGCCGCCACGTGCTGGCCGAGGAGGGTCGCCTGCCGACCCCGCGCGACGAGCAGATCGTCCTCGACCGGGTGGCGGCTGACACGGCCGAGGGCGCGCTGGCTCAGGATCGGTTGAGCGCTTCGCAGATCGTCTGAGTCGCCGAGAACGCGGCTTCGAACTGGGCCTGCAGTTCGTCGTGCACTCCGGCGGTCGCCGGGTCAGGGTCGAGACGCATCGAGACAGTGGGCTCATCCTCGACCGAATTCGCGCCGTGGTGTCGGGCCAGCGCCACTCGTGCCACTGCGGCGGCGACGGCGCAGTCGGGTTGCTCGAGAACGGCCACTGGTCGGGCCAACACATCCGCGATGACCTGGGCCCACTGGGTTGATCTCGCCGCGCCACCTCCGAACACGATCTCCTCCGCAACCCGACCGGAGAACGCCTCGACGTAGGGAAGGAGCCACCGCAGGTTCCGCGCCGTGCCCTCGACCGCAGCGCGGATGAGGTCGTCCTGGGTGGTCTCGAGGCCGATGTTGAGGTAGCCGCCGCGCATCGACCGGTTGGCCGATGGCGACAGCGAGCCGGCCATCCACGGGAGGAACAGCGCGCCGTTGGCTCCCGGTGGAGTTGTCGCGAGCACGGCATCGAGATCGTCGAGCGATCGACCCAGCAGGGCCTCCACGGCGTGTTCGACCGAGCGTCCGGCGACTCCGTTCTCGGCCCACACCAGGTACCGGCCGGGCACGGGGGCCGGCATCGACACCACCTCGTGATCGAGATCCACCGCCGCGTGATCGATGGTGTCGAGGAGCACGGCGGTGGTGCCGATCAGCAGCCCGGTCCGGTGGTCGGAGAACGCCCCAGTCGCGAAGGCGCCGGCGTGGCTGTCGTTCATGGGGGCGTGCACCACGGCGCCTGCCGGCAGTCCGAGCTCGGCGGCGAGCTCGGCTCGGACTTCGCCGACCACTCCGTCGACCTCGATCAGCTCCGGAAGTCGGCTGGCGTCGACGCCGGACATGGCCACGAGCTCGGCGTCGTAGCTCGTCGTTCCCACGGTGCGGTTGTCGCACAGCTGCGACGCGAACGTGGTGGCCTGCGTCGCTACGAGCCGACCGGTCAGCCGGGCGACGATGTAGTCCATCGGCTCGAGGTACGTCGCCGTGGCGGCGTGTCGCTCGGGTTCATCGAGCTGGCGGTGCAGGAGGTGCGCCAGCGACAGACCCGACCCGATCGGTGGGATGCCGTGGCGTTCGATCCAAGTGTTGAACGCCTCGGGATGTCGCTCCATGATCGACCAGCAGTGGTCGGTGCCCCGAGTATCGATCCACATGAGCGCGGGGCCGACGGGCCGGGCGTGAGCGTCGACCCCGATGATCGATGAGTACTGGCTGCACACTCCGATGGTGCCGACATCGGACGCGGCGTGGGGCGCTGCCGCCACCACCTCGGCGACGGCGGTGGCAACAGCCGTCCACATCTCCTCGGCGTCCTGCTCCGACACCTCGCCTCGGGTCGACGTCGTCAGCGGGCGACTGGCCGAGCCCACGGTCCGCCCGCGGTCGTCGATCAGACACACCTTCGCGTTGGTGGTGCCGACGTCGATCCCGATGGCATGGGTCACGAGCAGGGAGGGTAGTCATCATCGAGCAGCCGATAGGTTGCCGCGACGACCCAGTTCGCCTCGAGGAGCACCGCCGTGACCGATTCCGACATCAGCTTCAGACCGGGTCAGCGCGTGACGGCGCCGCTGGGGGTCGGCACGTGGGCCTGGGGAGACTCCTCCACGTGGGGGATGGGCGGCTATGACTCGTCGCTCACCGAGCAGACCATCAACGACGCCTGGGACGCCTCGATCGATGCCGGCGTGACCTTGTTCGACACGGCCGAGGTGTACGGCTCGGGTGAGAGCGAACGCATCATCGGACGACTGCTCGCCTCGGATCCGACCCGGGCCGCGTCCGCCGTGCTGGCGACGAAGTTCATGCCGTCGCCTTGGAAGCTCAACGTCGGCGCGGCGTTGCGCACCTCGCTCGAGGCGTCACTCGAACGCCTCGGTGTCGACAAGGTGGCGCTCTATCAAATCCACGGTCCGGTGAGCCTCAGGTCGCACGCCGCGATGGCCGAAGCGTTGGCTACGGTGCACCGAGACGGTCTGGTCGAAGCAGTGGGCGTCTCCAACTACTCGGTGAAGGAGATGCGGTCGATTCACGGACACCTGCAACAGCGGGGCGTCCCGCTCGGCTCGAACCAGATCGAGTTCTCGCTGCTGCGCCGGTCGCCCGAGACCTCGGGGCTGTTGGCGGCGTGTCGCGAGCTGGGCGTGGTGCCGCTGGCCTACTCGCCGATCGGGCAGGGTCGGTTGACCGGCAAGTACTCGGCCGCCAACCCGGTGCCGGGCAAGCGCGGCTTCTCGGACCATCCGATGGAGTTGGTCGACACCATCGTCGCCCGACTGCGCGAGGTCGGCGCGGCCCACGATGACCGCACGCCCAGTCAGGTGGCGTTGCGGTGGATCATCCAGAAGGGCGCGGTGCCGATCCCCGGCGCCAAGAACGGCGACCAGGCCCGACAGAACGCCGGGGCACTCGGGTGGGAACTGTCCGCCGCCGAGATGTCATCGCTCGATTCGGTGGCGCTGGCCGGCACCCGCAGTCTGGCCAATCGGTTCTGGCAACACGGCTGACCGACGCGCTCGTAGTCTGTCGCCATGACTGACATGAACGACTGGAACCAGCAGATCATCGCCGAGTTCCGAGCGAACGACGGCAAGGTCGGGGGCCAGTTCGAGGGGGCGCCGCTGTTGCTCCTGCACACCACTGGCGCCAAGTCGGGCCAGGAGCGCATTGCTCCGGTCATGTTCGGCACCGACGGCGATCAGATGTTCGTGATCGCCTCGAAGGCGGGTGCCGACACCAACCCCGACTGGTTCCACAACCTGGTGGCGAACCCGACGGTGACCCTCGAGGTCGGCAGCGAGACCTTCGAGGCCTCCGCTGCGATCGCTCCCGAGCCCGAGCGGACCCGCATCTACGACACCTTCGCCGCGACCTTCACTGGCTTCGCCGACTACGCGGCAAAGACCACGAGGAAGATCCCCGTGGTCCTGCTCACCCGCAGCTGACGAACTACTCGTCCGCCGCCAGGATGGCGTAGAGGCCTCGTCGCGTCTCGGTGAGGAGTTCGACGGCCTTGGCCCGATGGGCATCGCTGCCCGCTTCGACGACCTGTCGAGAGGCCACCATGATCTGGCCGACCAGCTCGCGGAGCTGCAACACCTCTGGGTTGATCCCGTCGGTGACCTCGTCCCACGGCGTGCGTTCGCGCGGGTGGGAGGCGAGTTCGGCCCGACCGGACTCGGTGAGCGCGAACAGGCGCTTGCCGGTGGTCCCGTCGGCGGCGATGAAGCCTTCGTCCTCGAGCAACTGCAGCGCCGGGTAGACCGAGCCGGGGCTCGGCTTCCAAGCGCCACTGGTGCGTTCATCGAGGACCTGGATCATCTCGTAGCCGTGCATCGGGCGTTCGGTGAGGAGCGCCAGGATGGCTGCTCGGACATCGCCACGACGGGCTCGTCCACGGCCGCGGCCACCGCCGGGTCCACGGCCACCAGGGCCGCCGAAGCCTCGTCCGAACGGGCCACCGTGGCCGCCGAACCCTCGTCCGCCGAAGCGGTCGTCTTCTTCTGTCATACGTGTTCTGTGCATGTCTGTCTCTTCCTTTGGTTGGTTCTGTTGTGTTTCAACATGCAATCACGATATATCGGTGAACAGTCTGTAACAACCCCCCGATAGTGTGCCCCTCGTCACTTATCTACCTCACCCCCCGTTCTCGGGCTCTTTCACCGCCTCTGAGGGATCGAACGAGCCCGAGTCCGGAGGGGAGGGCGGTGGATCGAGTGAACCGGTCACTCCCTGGCCGGTTCACGTGGGAAGGTGAGGCCATGCGTGCCGACCGGCTGGTGGCCATCCTTTTGATGTTGCAGGCCCGAGGGAGGGTGACCGCGGCCGAGGTGGCCGAGGAGCTGGAGATCTCCGAACGCACGGCTCGGCGTGATCTCGACGCCTTGGGAGTCGCCGGCCTGCCCATCTACTCACGCCAAGGTCGCAACGGCGGGTGGGAACTCATCGGCGGTGCTCGCACCGATCTCACCGGCCTGACCGGCCCTGAGGCCCGAGCGTTGTTCCTGGTCGCCGGCCCCTCGTCGTCGGCCACACCCGAGGTCAAAGCTGCGCTCCGCAAGCTGGTCCGCGCCCTACCCGAGCCGTTTCGTGAAGATGCCGAAGCGGCCTCGTCAGCTGTCGTCATCGATCGCTCGGCGTGGGGTTCGGCGACGGTCCGCCCCACCCCGCAATTCCTGGAAGCCCTGCAGACGGCGGTGGTCGACGGCTGCCAAGTGGTGTTGGGCTATGTGGCGCGTGACCGGCAGGCGACGGAACGGATCGTCCATCCGCTGGGCCTGGCGGCGAAGGGTCCCACCTGGTATCTGGTGGGCGACACCGAAGCCGGACTGCGAACCTTCCGGATCGATCGGGTCACGTCGGTCGACCAGACCGGCGACCGGGTGGTGCGACCCGATGGCTTCGATCTCGCCGAGGCCTGGAAGATGATCACCGAACAGGTGAACTCACACCGTCACACCGTCCGGGCGCATGGGTTCGCCACGGCGGAGATGTTGGGGGTGCTGCGCATGGTCTTCGGCACTCGCCTCGGCGTGGGGCCGACCGGGCCGGACGGGCGGGTCGAAGTGGAGTTCGGTGGCGCGCACCATCGGGCGCTGGCCGGCGAGCTGGCCGGCTTCGGGTCCGCCATCGAAGTGGTCGAACCCCAGGAGATCCGTACCCTGCTCGCGGCGATCGGGCGTGAGCTGGTCGAGACCTATCCGTCCGACTGAGCCGAGGTCGCGTCGCGGTTGTCGTCAACTGGCCCATCACCCGCCTACACTGTGCGAACGGCACTCGTCGGCTTGATGGTCGGCGATGAAGCAGGGGTGTGACACCTCCGCTCCCGCCAGCACCGCCTTCAGCGCATCGGTCCAGCGTCGCACTCGCCCGTCGGACCCATCCGCTCCGTACGCATCACAGCGGAGACGAAACATCATCACTGACAGAGCCGAACGATGAGCTCGACCACAACGCAGCCCGGACTGAGTTCGTGGCAACTCGAGTTGTACATCGACGCCGAAGCCGAGGGTGTCGCCACCCCTGACCAGCTCGCCGCGCTCGAAGCCGAGCCGCTGGCCCGACGGGCCACGCTGCAGCGCCTGCTGGTCGACACCGAAGCCCACATCGCTCGAGCGCGATCGATGTCGGGCGATGAGCGACACCAGGTCCTCGACGACCTGACCTCGGAGCTGCGCAAACTCTCCGCCGCCTGGACCCGACTCACGGGTGAGGCCGAGGAGCTCGACGAACCCGACGAAACCACCACGGCCACGACGACACCTGCCGACGAGGACGACAACCAGCCCGTGGGCGTGATCCAACTCCAGGTGTCCTGGGAGCCCGGCAAGGTCGTGGCGTGGGCCGCCGGCCCGCGCACCCCCACCGCTGATGGCGAACTGGTCACCGCGCTGCTGGCCGAAGCGGGCGCACCATCGGTCGGCTGGGTCCACCACTCGGTGGTGCCGCTTCCGACCGGTGCCAGTGCGGACTCGTTCGCCATTCCAGTGGGTGACGTGCTCGGTTGGTTGGTCGCCGTGGGTGCCAACGGCTCTGACGATCTCGAGACCGGGGACGGCGAGACCGCCGGCACGGATTCGATCGGGCCCAGCGTCCGGTGGCTCGGACGGGTGGCCATCTGGGCCGTCGAGCTGGTCGCCCAAGGGGCCATGGTGCCGCTGTTGCGTCAACGCAAGCGAGGGCGCACCAACAACGACTCCAACGGTTCGTATTCGGTCCGATGGACGCCCGCCCTGATCGACGCCGACCGTCTCAAGCAGATGGCCGCGGCGTTGCCGGGCGCTGTGCGAGTCCTCGACGCCAAGGGCGATGGCCCGGCGCTCACCCGGTCCGCGCTGACCGGCATGGTCGACACCATCTGCCGTGACGCCGCCCGACGCATCGAAGTTCCCGCAGCGCCGCCCGACGTTCGCACATCGACCGATGTGGCCGAAGCGTTCCTGGCCCGGCTCGACGGCAGTGCGTTCAGCGCGCCGACCCGCGTGGGTGGCGAGGTGGTCGGTCGGCTCGAGCGGTGGGCCCGTTCGGTCACCGGCAGCCACGAGCGCCTCGTGGTGCAGCTCGACGCCCCCGATTCCGGCAACGCCTGGAACCTGGCCGTGCTGGCCATGGGTCCCGACGGCACGTTGCTGTCGGTCGAGGAGGCCATCGGCTACTCCACGTCGGAGCGCCGCGATCTCTCTGATGAGATGGTTCGCCTCGAACGCTTGCTGCCGGCGCTGCTGCGCCCGGGCGGCAACCGTCGCGGCCAGGTCATCCTCAGCCAGGACGAGGCGTGGGAGCTCATGTCGGAGACCGGTCCGGTGCTGGTCGACGCCGGATTCGACGTGCGGGTTCCGGCCCTGTCGAAGAAGAAGCCCACGCCGTCGCTGAGGGTCTTTGCCGAGTCGTCGTCGACTGCGGTGGGCGCCAACCAGCTGGCCAACGTTCGCTGGTCGGCCGTCTTCGATGACGTCGAGCTGTCCGCCGCCGACATCGCCCGCCTCGCTCGCGAAGCGCGGCCGTTGGTCCGCTCCGGCGGCCGATGGGTCGCGCTCGACAAGGCCGATCTCAACGCGGCCGCCGCGGCCTTGGCCGAACGGTCCAGTACTACCCAATTGTCTGGCGGCGAGATGTTGCGCCTGGCCCTCGGACTCGAGGGTTCTGGCCTCGCCGGCGGCGTGTCGGTCGGCGGCGACTCATGGGCATCGGACCTGCTGCAGCGTGCCACCACCATCTCGACTGATCCTGCCGATGCACCCAAGGGGTTCGCCGGCGAACTGCGCAGCTACCAGTCCGAGGCGTTGGCGTGGCTGTCGTTCCTCGACCAGGTGGGCCTCGGTGGCTGTCTGGCGCTCGACATGGGCCTCGGCAAGACGCCGACGATGTTGGCGCACCTGCTGGCCGGTGTCGGCAACGGACCGTCGCTGGTGGTCGCTCCGCCCGCAGTGGTGGGCAACTGGGCGTCGGAAGCGGCTCGCTTCTGCCCCGATCTGAAGGTCCTGGTCCACCACGGCATCAATCGAGTGGCAGCCGACCGCCTGGCCACCGTCGCCGCCCGCTACGACCTGGTGATCACCACCTACGGAACCGCGGTACGCGATGTGGACGCCATCGAGGCGATCGCCTGGGACCGGCTCGTTCTCGACGAGGCCCAGGCCATCAAGAACCCCGCCAACGACACGTCGCAGCAGATGCGTCGCCTTAACGCCAAGACACGCGTGGCGCTCACCGGCACCCCCATCGAGAACGGCCTCGGCGACTTGTGGGCCATCCTCGACTTCACCAACCCAGGGTTGGTGGGGCCTCGTCCGCAGTTCATCGCGTCGCTGTCTCGCGGCGAGGACGCAACTCGTGTCGAAGCCGAGGACGCCATGCGCGCCCTCAACGGCATCCTGGTGTTCCGTCGGACCAAGTCCGAGCCGGCCATCGCGGCCGAGCTCCCCGATCGCATCGACGAGCTGGCCCACTGCTCCATGACACCCGAACAGATCGGGCTGTACCAAGCGGTGCTCGACAAGCTCGTCACCGGCGTCGCGGTCGAGTCGGGCGAGGAGCCCCGCAAGGGCGAGATCCTCGCTGCGATCACTGCGCTCAAGCAGATCTGCAACCACCCCTCGGCCTACGAACGCGACGACGGTCCGCTCGAAGGGCGCTCGGGCAAGTTGGCCCGTCTCGAGGAGATCGTCGACTCGGTGTACG
The DNA here is from genome assembly GCA_038327485.1 of Acidimicrobiales bacterium. Lineage (GTDB taxonomy): Bacteria > Actinomycetota > Acidimicrobiia > Acidimicrobiales > Microtrichaceae > JBBQLA01. Next base: position 1,793 of record JBBQLA010000037.1, on the reverse strand, counting down.
CCTCGGGCGAACGGGTGCTGATCTTCACCCACTTCGCTGAGTGGGGCATTCGCCTCGCCGATCACCTGACCAAGCGGACCGGCGGCAAGGTCGATTGCTATCACGGCGGTCTGGCCCGAGGCGTGCGAGATCGCATGATCGAGGAGTTCCAGAACGGCGAAGGCGCCGGCGCGTTGGTGCTGTCGCTCAAAGCCGGCGGCACCGGACTCAACCTGACCGCGGCGAGTCACGTCGTGTTGTACGACCGGTGGTGGAACCCCGCCGTCGAGGACCAGGCTCGGGATCGGGCGTGGCGGATCGGCCAGACCAAGACCGTGATCTGTCACCGTCTGGTGTGTCCGGGCACCGTGGATGAGCGGGTCGAGGAAGTCGTCGCCGGCAAGCGAAAGATCGCCGAGCTGGTGTTGCCCAAGTCGAGTTCGCTGGCCGATCTCGACACCGATCAGTTGCGGGTTGCGCTCGGGTTGCGACCTGATGCAGTGCTCACCGAGGACGGTGCGGAATGAGTGGACGTCGAGGCGGTTCGGGCCGGGGTCGTCGCAAGAAGACCACCAACCCACGTGACTTCTGGGGTGACCCCGAAGCGATCGAGGCAACCGACGATCTGATCAGCCCGGCTGTGGAGCCGGCGGCCATGGTGCGGTCGTTGGGTCATCCGCCGTTGCCCGGTCGAGAGGCCGTGTCGGAGCACTACTTCACCGCCGTGTACGAGCGGGCCTCGGGCCTCGCCATCGCGTTGGCCGCGGCGGCCGGCGTGCTCGACGACGACTCGCTCGACTGACCACACCCCTACGATCGAGGGTGATGGAGTTCGAACGCGACGAACAGCTGCCGAGCGGCGACGAGGCGCGGGCACTTTTGGCGTCGCTCGACCCGGCCGCGCACTACCGCAGCGTCGCCGAGCTCGCCCGCGCCGATGACGGGTCGATCCTCGGCACGATGCCGTACACCGCGGACATCTCCTACCACTCGCCCCGGTGTGTGTCGGTCGAACCGGAGCCGGCGGGACGCGAGGACATCTCGCTGTTCGGCCGGGCCGCGTACCGGGAGTTCGATGAAGTGCTGGTTGCGGCGTTCTCCGACGTCGCAGTCACTCCGTTGCTCGACCACCTCTATCACCACCTGATCCTCGAGAACCGCAACATCGCGCTCGTGACGAACCACGGTCAGATCATCGACATCGCCCTCGTGATGGGCGCGTTGGCCATCGCGATGAGTGATCCGAACCGGTCCTTCGGGGTGTTGGGCGAGCACTCGACACTCGACGAGATCGCCGATCGGTCCAACGTGCTGGTGAGTCGGATGGTCACGTCGCGCCAGGCCTTCGGGATACCTGCCATCGGGGTGTTGCAACACTTCTGCCGCACCTTCCTCAGCATTCCGCAGACCAACAGCCGTCGACGGTCCCGGCTCACCCCCGAGGTGGTGCGAGCCAACAACGTCGTGATGCGCGAGGAACTCGGCGCGCGACTCGAGCGTGGGGGTCAGCTGCTCGCCATGGCGGCCAGCGGCAGCCAAGACCTGCGCCTCGCCGCCAACCTGGTGCAACGGGTGCGCACGACGTGGCGCCAACGCCGTGGCGAGGACCCGGGCCCCGCACCGAGCCTGCATCTCCAGCCGCTGTACCGGGGCACCATCTCGCTCATGCTCGAAGCCCGCGACGTGTTGCCGTTGGCCATCTCGCTCGAGTCGGCCCATCCGGCGTGTGTGATCGGCGGCGTCACCCGCGTGCGCACTGCCGAGGACTGCCACGAGGTGATGGAGTGGATCGCCCAGGCGCACGAGCGCGCCAC
>JBBQLA010000036.1:0-10423 GCA_038327485.1 Acidimicrobiales bacterium | reverse complement strand
CACGAGGACCTCACGCTTCTCCAGCGCGATCCCACCACCGATCTTGCCGGGGAGCCGTGGCGTGCGCTGCGGATCCTGTCGGAGTTCGTCGAGGGTTTCGACGCGATGTCAGCCATCCCCAGGGCGATCAGCGTCTTCGGCTCGGCTCGCATGACCAGGGACGACCCAATGTTCAGCACGGCCCGCCGGCTGGGTGCGGCCGCAGCCGAGGCGGGGTTCGCGGTCATCACCGGCGGCGGCCCCGGGGTCATGGAAGCTGCGAACCAGGGCTGCACCGAAGCCGGCGGGCTGTCAGTGGGCTGCAACATCGAGCTGCCCTTCGAGCAGAAGCTCAACTCCTACGTCGAGCTCGGAGTCGACTTCCGGTACTTCTTCGTGCGCAAGACGATGTTCGTGAAGTACGCCGAGGGCTTCGTCGTCTTCCCGGGCGGGTTCGGGACGCTCGACGAGCTGTTCGAATCGCTGACGCTGGTCCAGGCCGGCAAGATCCTGCATTTTCCGGTCGTGATGATGGGCTCCGCCTACTGGTCGGGTCTGATCGACTGGCTGCGTTCGACCGTCCTCGCACAGGTCCGGGTGTCGGAGTCGGACCTCGACATCTTCCACGTGTGTGACGAGCCGGACGAGGCCATCGCGTTCATCGGAGAGGTGCTGGCCCGGCGGTCAGCGTGAGGTGTCGAGCCGCACGCGTTCCCCGAGCGTCGGGACGACGGCGCTCCACCGGAGTTGTCGTGAGACGGCGTCGACCAAGCCCGCCGACGACTCGGGTTCACCGTGAACCGCGTAGACCATCTCGGGCGCCTCGGGACACGACGCCAGCCATGCCAGCAGGTCATGACGGTCGGCGTGGACGCTCATGTTGGGGATGTGGGTGATCTCGGCCTTGACCGGCCAGTAACGCCCAAGCATCTTGAGTGTCGTCGCCCCCTCGGCGAGCCGTCGACCCCGCGTGCTCTCGGCCTGATAGCCGATGAGCACGATGGTGTTGCGATGGTCGCCGATCCGCCGGACGACGTGGTGGATGACGCGACCTCCGGTGAGCATGCCGGAGGCTGAGATGATGATCATCGGGCCGGCGACGTCGTTGAGTGCCTTGGACTCCTCGACCGTGCGGATGGTCTTGAGGCCCGGGACCCCGAACGGATCGGTGCCGACCAACTCGGGGCGCACGTCAGGTGATCCCGACACGAAGGCGTCGCGGTAGACACTGAGCGCAGCCGATGCCATCGGGCTGTCGAGCCACACCGGGATCGCTGGAATCGCACGCGTCTCGATGAGACGACGAAGGTGAGCGAGCACGATGTCGGTTCGGTCGACGGCGAATGACGGGATGATCACGGTCCCGCCGCGCTCGGCGGTCCTGCGGATGATCGCGGCCAGGTCGGCCGCCGGATCGCCACGCTCGTGATCCCTCGAACCGTAGGTCGACTCGGTCACCACGACGTCGACTGGTGGGCGGGGATCCGGGGGGACCAGGAGGGGATGGTTCGAGCGGCCGAGGTCACCCGTGAACACCAGCGATCGTTCCTCGGGACCGTGCAGGGCGATCCGGGCCCACGCCGAGCCGAGGATGTGCCCGGCACGACCGAAGTGGAACGACCAGCCGCCCCCACCGTGCTCCTCGCCGAACGGCACCTCGACCAGCGCGGTCAGCGCCCGCTCGGCGTCGTCCTCGGTGAACAGCGGCAGGGCCGGTTCATGCTTCGAGTAGCCCTTGCGATTGGCATACCGGGCTTCTTCTTCGGCCAAGCGGCCGGCATCGGGAAGGATGATCCTCGCCAGCGACGCGGTGCCGGGCGTGCAGTAGATCGGGCCGGCGAACCCGTCGCGTACGAGGGCGGGCAGCAGTCCACAGTGATCGAGGTGTGCGTGGGTGAGTACCACCGCGTCCACCGAGGCCGCCCCGACACCGATGCCCCGCCAGTTGCGCTGACGGAGGTCCTTGTGGCCCTGGTACTGCCCGCAGTCGACCAGAACGCGCTGGTCGGGGGTATCGACCATGAACTTGCTGCCGGTCACCGTGCCAGTCGCGCCGAGGAAGGACAGCATCGGCACCCGGGCCCCGTACTCGCCGACGTCGGTCACGACGGAACGATCACTTCGCGACCGCGGAGCGAAGCCGAACGCATCGCGGCGTCGGCCGGGGGAGTTCGAGGAGGCCTCATGACCCCATCCCAGCATTCGCTCCGCCGGCGCGGCAGGGTCCAAGGTCCCTACCTCCTGGCGAACGGGACGTTCAGAGTCGGTCACTTCCCACAGGTGGAGGCGCTCGAGCGGTTCACCGACGTCCTGATCGACAGGCTCTGTTGGGCCATCCCGCGGTTCAGTGCGGGTGCGTCACCACGTCTATCCTCGCCCCGACAAGAGGGGGTGTCGCGTGACCGTTGCGGGCGACGAATCGGGAGACGGTCGATACGAGGCCGAGATCCGGTGGACGACTCATGGTGTGGCTCACATCCGAGCCGGCGATTGGGGCGGGCTCGGCTTCGGGCAGGGGTTCGCCTGCACCCGCGACAACCTGCCGACCATCGCCGATCAGATCGTCAAGGTGCGCAGCGAACGGGCACGGTTCTTCGGTCGAGGACACCTCGACGCGCACGTGTCATCCGATCTCGGATACCTCGCGCTGGGGATCGTCGAACGGGCCGCGACCCTGCGCGCCGCTCAGCCGAGCTGGATCCGCGAGCTGATCGGCGGCTACGTCGCCGGCTACAACGCCTCCGTGCGCGAGGCGACAACGGAGGGATCGCTCCCCCCCTGGTGCGTGGGTGCGCCATGGATTCGTCCCATCGACGAGCTCGACCTCTACGCCTATCTCGGCGACGTTGCGCTGATGGCGAGCGGCCGCAACCTGGCCCAGATCATCGGACGGGCAGAGGCGCCGGGCCCCGACGGACCGGTCGAGCCGTCCCCGATGGAGGCGCTCGGCGGTAACTCGTTCGCCAGTAACGGGTGGGCCATCGGCGGCGACGCCACCGCCTCGGGACACGGCATGGTGATGGCGAACCCACACTTTCCCTGGTACGGCGAGGGCCGTTTCTGGGAATGTCACCTGACGCTTCCGGGCACCATCGACGTCTACGGCGTGTCGCTCCTCGGCACTCCTGGCGTCCAGATCGGCTTCACGGACGGGGTGGCGTGGACCCACACGTTCTCGGCCGGGCACCGCTTCACGCTCTACCGCCTCGACCTCGTCGATGGCCGCCCCACGCGCTACCGCTACGGCGACGATTGGCGCGACATGACATCGCGGACGCAGTCGATCGAGGTGCTCGATGAGAGCGGCGAACTCCGTCCTCTCGAACGGACCCTGTGGGACAGCCACTACGGCCCCATGGTCAACATGCCGCTGCTGGGGTGGGGACTCGACACGGCCTTCACCTACCGCGACGCCAACATCGACAACGACGCCGTCCTGCAGCAGTTCCTGGGAATGGGCCAGGCCCACGACCTCGACGAGTTCCGAGCCGTCTACGACGAGGTCGACGGTCTGCCGTGGGTCAATACCCTCGCCGCCGACCGCTCCGGCAGGGTCTGGTACACCGACGCGTCCGCCACGCCGCGCCTGAGCGACGGGGCCCGCGCCCGCTATCTCGAGCGCCTCCGCACCGACATGATCGCAGCGCTGCTGGCCGAGAACCGCGTGGCCATGCTCGACGGGAGCGATCCCGACGACGAGTGGGTCGAAGTGCCCGGCGCCCGAGTCCCCGGTCTCGAGCCGCCGGCCGCGCTCCCTCGCCTCGAGCGACGTGACTTCGTGGCCAATGCCAACGACTCGCACTGGCTGGCGAACCCGGCGCAGACGCTCGAGGGGTTCTCCCCAATGGGTGGGCTCGAGCGCCGAGCACTGAGCCTGCGCACACGACAGAACATGCTGTCGCTCGCGGCACTGACGGGGCGCGGCGACGTGACCATTGATGACCTGGTGGCCATGGTGTTCGACAATCGGTCCCTGAGCGCCGACCTCCTGGTCGACGCGGTGGTCGAACGATGCCGGGCCGCGGCAACGGTGACCTGGGCGGGTGTCGAGGTCGATCTGGGTCCGGCCGCCGACGTCCTCGAAGCGTGGGACCGTCGAGCCGACCTCGACTCGGTCGGCACCGCGCTGTGGCGCGAGACGCTGCGGGGGTTCAGCCCCGCCGACCTGCTGGGCTCGGGGTCGCTCTTCGCGGTCCCGTTCGATCCCGACGATCCGCTCAACACGCCGAACGGGCTGGCGCCCCCGCCGCTCTCGGGCCACGACGTGATCCTCGGCGCGGTGGCTGCGGCGGTGGGGCACCTGGCCGCGGCGTCGGTGCCGATCGACGCGCCGTTGCGCGACGTGCAATGGGCCGCCCGGGGCGACGACCGGGTGGCAGTCCACGGCGGAACCGAAGTCGAGGGGATCATGAACATCCTGTCCCCGACCGCCGCGCTGTCGACCGGCCTGCCGGTCAACTCCCTCGAGCAGCGTCCGTTGACCCCGCCGGCGGCGGGGGGTCGACCCGGACTCTCCGCCGGCGGCTACCAGGTCGACTACGGCACGAGTTTCGTGATGGCGGTCGAGCTCACCGACGATGGCCCACGGGGCGTCGGAATGTTGTCGTACGGGCAGTCGGGCGACTCTCGGTCCCCCCACCACCGCAACGGCGTCGACGCCTACGCGTCCAAAGCAGTCCGGCCGCTGTTGTTCACCGAGACCGACATCGACGCCGACCCCAACCTCGTGGTCCGGCGCGTCCGGGGCTGATTCCACCGTCTGTCGGTTCCCGAGGAGTGGGGAACCGCTCAGGCCCGGCGGCCGAGAGCTGACAGGTACGCCGCCGCGCTGCGGCGGGATTCGTCGTCGGACAGGGCGGCAGCAAACGCGCCCACGTCCGCCGCGGCGCCGGGGTCGGTCGACGGCACAGCGGGGACGGCTTCGTCGACCTGGCGGATCGTGGTCCGGAGAACCGCCGACGGCTTGGATGCCAGTAAGGCGACGAGCTCTTCGGTCGAGGCGTCGAGGTTGTCGTCTGGCACCACCCGGTTGACGAACCGGACCGCGTGGGCTTCGGCCGCGTCGAAGGGCCGTCCGGTGAGGATCAACTCCTTCGTGAGCGCGGGTCCGAGTTCGCGGGCCAGGCGCGACACCCCGGTCCAGAAGAGCGGTATCCCGAGGTCGATCTCGGGGATGCGGAAGGTCGTCCCCGCAGCCGCCACCCGGAGGTCGCAGGCGGACGCGAGCACGACACCTCCGCCGATGCAATGACCACGAATCGATGCGACGGTCACCGCCGACATGTTTCCCACTGCCTCGGCCATGGCCCGGCCGACACCTGCCGAACGTTCCAGTCCTCCGAGTTCGGACCAGGTGGGGTCGGTCAGGTCGAACCCGGCCGAGAACGAGGATCCCTCGCCGTCGATCACGACGACCTTGACGTCGGGGCGGCGGTCGATCCAGGCCGCGACGTCGCTCAGTTCTTCGAGCATCGCCCGGTTGAGGGCGTTGAGCTTCTCGGGCCGTGCCAGGGAGATGCGCGCGATCGGCCCGTCGACCCGTACGCGCAATGTGGTGGGGGTCGGGATCGTGGCGGGGGCCGCTTCGGTCATCGGCCGATCCTTTCAGATCAGGGCTCGGGATCCCCCGGAGAGGGGCCTCCGCCGGGGGTGGGTCTGCGCCGAATCCGTCGCTCGCTGTCTCTGGTCAACGCAACAGTGCCGGCTGACCCACCTTGGACCGAGCCGTCAGCAGAGCGACCGGAGCGCAGGAAGCACGTGCCTTGCGACGAGGTCGCATTCCTCGCGGTGGGGGTAGCCGGAGAGGATGAAGGAATCGATGCCCAGCGCTCGGTATTCGAGCAGTTTGCGGACCACTTGATCGGGGTCGCCGACGATGGCGGCGCCACACCCGCTTCGGGCTCTGCCGATCCCGGTCCAGAGATGGTCCTCCACGAAACCATCCTCGTCCGCGACATCGCGCAACTCGGCCTGGCGGGCCACCCCTACCGAGCCGGAGTCGAGCGAGCGACGCAAGATTGCGTCGCCGTCCAGCGGTTCGAGTTTCGAGACAAGGTCGAAGGCCGCGGCCCGGGCCTCGGACTCGGTCTCGCGGACGACCACATGGACCCGGTACCCAAAGCGCAACGTGCGGCCATAGCTCTCCGCCCGCGCCCGCATGTCGGTCAGGATCGCGGCAACGGTCGGCATCGTGTCGGGCCACATCAGGAAGACATCGGCGTGCGATGCGGCCACGTCGCGTGCGTGCGGCGAGATTCCACCGAAGTAGAACGGCGGCGCGGCACCGCCCCGGGATGCCGCGGTGTCGACGGCGATGCGGGGCGCTTCGAGCTCGAGGTCGAAGTGCTCGCCGTGGTGCTCGACGGGAAGCCCCGACAGCAGTGCGCGCAAGATCGACATCACCTCGCGTGTGCGCCTGTAGCGAGGGCCACTCTCCATGGGGGCGCCGGGAAGGTCCGAGGAGATGATGTTGATCGTGAGACGGCGAGCGTCGTCGGCGGCGCCGAGGAGGTGATCGAGGGTCGCGAGTTGCCGGGCCAGTTGGGGCGGCCACATTTCGCCGCAGCGGATCGCCACGAGCAACTTGATCCGGTCGGTGAGCCGAGCGACGGCGCCGGCGAACGCGATCGAGTCGATACCCAGTTCATAGCCGGACGGCAGTAGCACGTTGTCGAAGCCGCCGAGCTCGGCGGCCGTCACGATGTCGGCGCAGTGGTCGAACGACGATCGCAGCGACGGGTCAGCGACTCCCATCCAGCGGTAGTCGTCATCGCACAGGGCCGAGAACCAAGCGACCTCGGGAGCGTCCATCGCGACGGAGGGCGCACTGTCAGCGCTCATGGCAGCGGTTCACCGCGACCGGCGACGAGGATCTCGTACCACTGGCTCCTCGTCAGGCGCACCGTGAGGGCACAAGCGGCCGCCGTGATGCGTTCGATGTTCTGGCTGCCGACGATAGGGATGGCACCCGAGGGATGGTGCGCCACCCACGCAAGCAACACTGCGGCACGATCGACAGATTGCTCGAGGGCGATTCGATCAGCGATCTCTGCCACGGCACTTGCCCTCACGTCCGTGACCGCGACGTCGCCGGCGAGACGCCCACCCGCCAAAGGACTCCAGACGAGCGGGGTAACTCCGAGTTCGCCGCACAGGTCGAGCGTGCCATCGGTCAAAGGGTCATGACGAAGGGGGTTCCATTCGGGCTGGGTCGTCACGATTGGAGCCTCAAGATGGGCTGCAAGGGCGCGGTGCTGGGCGACCGAGAAGTTGGAGACACCGACGTGGCGCACCAGGCCGGCGTCGATCAGCGAGTCGAGAGTGTCGGCCATCTCGGCCGCTGACGTGAGGTGATCGGGACGGTGGATCTGGTAGAGGTCGATGACGTCGACACGCAGTCGCCGAACCGACGCCTCGCATGCCGCGCGGAGATATGACGGCGATTGATCGTAGGGAACCGGCGGGAGGATTCCCCCTTTCGTCGCAATGACCATGCGGTCTCGCCACGACGGATTCGCCACCAACACCTCTCCCAGCAGTGCCTCGGCGTCACCGAAGCCCGACGGCTCGGCCGCCGGATCGCCCCGGTAGCCGTACACGTCCGCCGTGTCGATGAGCGTCATTCCCGCGTCGAGTGCCGCTCCGATCTTGGCGCTGGCTTCATCGACCGATGTGCCGGCAAAACGCCAGCAGCCAAAGGCCACTGCTCCCACCTCGACTTGGCTTGGTCCAAGGCGGCGGACCGCCGGTATTGGGGGCAGGGACTCGGCGGCGAGCTCAGCTGACACCGGCGCTACGGTATCGCGCGTGTCGGAGACGCCAGTCAGGTACGGGGTGATCGGAACCGGCATGATGGGGTGCGAACACCTCCTCAACCTCGGTCGCATCGAGGGCGCCGAGGTGGTTGCCATCAGCGACCCGCACGGCCCATCCCGCGAACTCGGCGAAGCGTGCGCCGCCGACGGACCCCATGGCTCAACGAGCGTCGCGGTCTACGAGTCCCACGCTGAGCTCCTTGCACGCGACGACCTCGACGCTGTCGTCATCGCGTCGCCCAACTTCACCCACATCGACGTGCTCGCCGAGGTGCTCGCCACCGACCTCCACGTCATGATCGAGAAGCCCCTGTGCACGACGGTGTCCGACGCGCAGCGGGTGCGTCGTCTTGCTGCCGGTCGGACCCGCCCCGGCGGCGCGCCCGCGATGTGCTGGGTCGCCCTGGAGTATCGCTACATGCCCACGCCAGCTCTGCTGCTCGACCTCGTTCGCGCGGGATCGGTCGGCAACGTCCACATGCTGTCGATCCGCGAGCACCGCTTTCCATTCCTCACGAAAGTCGGCGACTGGAACCGATTCAATGCGAAAACCGGCGGCACCCTCGTCGAGAAGTGCTGCCACTTCTTCGATCTCATGCATCAACTTGCGGGGAGCCGACCGTTGCGAATCATGGCGTCCGGGGGACAGGACGTCAACCACCTCGATGAGTGGATCGAACTTCCTGACGGAACGACCGCCCGGGCCGACATCCTCGACAACGCGTTCGTGATCGTGGAGTTCGCCAACGGCGTACGCGGCGCCCTCGACCTGTGCATGTTCGCCGAAGGCGGCCGATACGAGCAGGAACTGACGGTCGTTGGTGACGAGGGCAAGCTCGAAACGACCGTGCCCGGTGACACGGTCTGGCAGGGCGCCCGGCCGGCTTTCGGCGCGGTCCCCGCTGGGCCGATAGCGGTCCCCGCCCCGATGCCAGACGAAGTGGAGTACGAAGGTTTCCACCACGGATCGAGCTACCGCGAGCACCTTCGGTTCATCGAACAGGTCCGCGCTGGCGGCGACGCTCTCGTGACCGTGGATGACGGTCTCTGGTCCGTCGCCATGGGAGCCGCCGCACAGCGATCGATCCACGAGCGCCGCGCCGTCGAGATGGCCGAATTCGGGCTCTCCTGAGCGATTCAGAGTTCCACTCAGTCGTCTGTTGGGGGGCACTCGGGGTCAATACCGAGCAGACCCGATGACAAGTGGTGATCACGTGTCCGGGCGAGACCATGCAGAGCAGGAGTCCGCAGGCGGCTACACCGGTCGTGGGCCGCCTGGCCACGGTTGCGGTTCACATGGGCTTCCGGTTGCCGGTAGCCCCGGGTTGGGGAGCACCGGCGGGTTCGCGAATGTCGGCGTGCTGAAGTCGAAGCAATCGAGCAGGTTCGATGCGTTGGCGTCGCGGTAGGTCAACGCGCCGAGATTCCACTTGGTCTCGATGAACCGAAGGATCGAGGTGTGGTCATGCACTTCGTGCGACACGTAGCTCTGCGTTGCGCCGATATTCGCCCGGTTGAACCGGTCGGCCCGCGAGGCCTGGCCACGAGACCATGGCGAGATCACGAACCCGGGCACTCGCACCCCGTACTGGGCGAACGTTCCCGGCACGTCGTTGGCGCCCACCTCAGGAGCGATGGTGTCGGGAGCGACCGCGGCAGGCGGGGCGACGTGGTCGTAGCCGCCGCCGTGCTCGTCGTAGCAGAACAAGATCACCGACGACCCCCACTTGGGGCCGTTCATGACGGCGTTCATGATCGCCCAGCTGTACGCCTCACCGTTCTGGACGTCCTGAGAGCCCTCGTCGTACTGGTCCTGGGTTCCCGGCGAGATGATGCTGACCTGTGGCAGCGTCCCCGCCGCGCAGTCACCCAGGAAGTCGCCGAAGTACTTGAGATGGTCCGAGTTCCTGAACAAGAATCCGACCGGGTCAGCGGTCGGAAACAGCAGCGCGTCCCACACGTCGATCGCATAGTCCTTCCACGTGATGCCCCAGTGATCGAGCCGGTCCCAGATGGTCCCGTTCGGCGCCGTCGGGTTGCTCAAGACCTCGTTGGCATCGGTGTTGATCATTCCAACCGACGTGGCCGCCTGGAGGTACCGGCGATTGGGATGGGTGGGCCCCGGCACGGACGCGAACCAGCGGTCGCACAACGGGAACGTGTGAGCCAGCCCGTAATAGAACGGCAGGTTGGTCTCGTCGAAGTACCCCATCACGCGGGGCCCACTGCTCCGGACGAAACCATCCATGGCGCCAGCGTCGATCTGGCGGTGAGTGCCGCTCCACGAATGGTCGCCGCTGATCGCGTTGCACGTGTTCTGCTGGTGAAAGGCCCGCACCGGGTGACCCGACGTGTCGGGGTTCCAGTTCGCCGGCAGACCATCGGCACCGAAGGTGAACCCGTCGCCGTGGTCCAACGCGCCGAAGTACTGGTCGTAGGAGTGGTTCTCCTGCATGTAGATGATCACGTGGTCGATCTGAGGAATCGTGTCGATCCCCTCGGGTCGGGTCGGGTACGGCCGGGTCTCAGGAGGCAGAACCGTACCGCTGGCCCCGTACGGAATCGGCGGAGCACAGCCAGCCACGACGGCCGCCGCTCCAGCGCCCAGCATTCCAGCCAGCACCCGACGA
>JBBQLA010000035.1:0-10437 GCA_038327485.1 Acidimicrobiales bacterium | reverse complement strand
ATGAAGCTGGTCCGATACTCCGACCCCGTCGAGGGCATCTCTTTCGACGTCCACCCACTGCTCACGGTGATCAGCGGGCTGCCCCCGTCTGCCCGTGATCGCCTGGTCGCCACGATCCGGGCCATCGCCAGCGGTGGTGCGCTCGACGCGTCCGGATCGGTGGAAGTCCACGGCGTGCACCTCGGACTGACCGCCGAGACGCTGTCGCTGCTCGAGGTCGCTCTCGAAGCCGATGTCGTGCTCACGGCCGCCGACCTTCCCGGCGCGATTGCCGGCGACGTCGAGGGAGAGCTGGACGAAGCCGAGCGACTCGAGCTCGACGACGCGGTGACCGCGGAGCACGCTGCGGTCGCGCGTGCCGCTGCGGCGATTGCCGCCATCGCCCTGGCCGAGCAGGAGCTGGCCGACATCCGCACCCAGCGGTCCTCAGTCGTCGAACGACTGGAGCAGACCCGATCCGAGCTCGACTCGTTCGCTGCGGCCGGACTGAAGGTGGCCACCGACGAGCTGGCCGACCTGCACCGCCGCCGGTTCGACCAGGCCGTCCTCGACCTGGCAGCTCGACGGTCCGGCCTCGATTCTCAGCTCGAACAGCTGGTTCGCGAGGCGGATCTGGCCAAGCGTGAGATTCGACGACGCGGCACGCACGACCCGGTGAAGGTCAGCGACGCGCTGAGTCATTTCGACTCCGTCTTCGACGACACTCCGGTCCCCGTCCGGGCGGCAGCCACGCTGGCCGATGAGCTGGTGGCCGCGATCGGCGAGCTCGACGACTACGACTCATCGGTCTCGGGCGACCGGTCACAACTCATCGAACTCACCGCCCGACGCGACGCCGCCTACGACGCCTTCGTCGCTGCGGAGCGGATGCTCCGCTCGCCTGATCTCGACCCCGAACAGGTCGAGCAGCTCGAGCGCACCCACGACGAGATCTTCGAGCTCGAAGGCCGTACCTCCAAGCTGTCGGTCGCTCGCGTGCGGCGTCGAGTGGCTGAACTACGCGCTCGCGAGGCGCGGCTGCTGGGTGACTTCGGTTTCGACACCTGGGCGTCCTATGTCATGGGTGTCGCCACGCCGGCTGCGGGCGAAGAACGCCTCCGCCGCTATGACGTGGCCAAGGCGACCTACGAGTTCGCCGAAGATGAACTGGCCAAGGCCGCGTCGGGCCCACTCCGCGAAGCCCCGGCCCGATCTGCGCTCGAGCGACACATCGGCGAACTGCGCGAGCGTGCCGCCGTGGTGTTGGGCCACAGCCTCGGAGACGACCCCGTCGCCGAACTGCGGGCCCACTCTGTCCCCGCCGGCTCGTTGGTCGGCTCCCGCGACGAGGCCGTCGTGCGGTTGCGCGTCGAGCTGCTGGCGGTCGGTGTCGACCTCGGCGAGCTGGCCGACGCCGATGCGCAGCCGGATCCCCAGCTGGTACGGGTGGCTGCCGAGGAGTGGCTGTCGGCCCGGGCCGATCGGGACTCGACCGTCGAAGCGCTCGAAGGTGACATCGAGTCCTACGAGGAACGCATCGCCACCCTTCGCGCCGAGCTCGATCTCGTCAACCGTCCCGACGACGTGGTCGTCGACCTCAGCGACGACGACCCCGAGGTGGGGGCCATCCAGATCCGCATCGCCGAAGCCGAGGCCCGAGTCGCCCGTCACCACGAGGCGCTCGAGTCACTGGCCCGGCTGCGGGCCGATGAGGATCGATTGGCACAACGTGAGGCCGAACAGGTCGATGAGGTCGCCCGGGCCAAGCGCGACGCCGAGGTGGCCGATTCCGTCGTGCGAGCCGCGAACGCGACGGTCGCTGCGGTCGAGGAGCGAGGTCGCCTGGCGCAGAACGAACGGGAGGCCCAGCGCCGTCTCGACCGACGATCCGACAGTGATGTCGTCGGCGCCGAGGCCGACGCCATCGAGTGGTACGTGTTGGCCCGCCTGGCGGCCCAACGATCGGTGTCGTTCGTGGGCTCGGTGCCGCTCGTGATCGTCGATGCCTTCGCCGAGTGGACGATCGAGGAACTCTCCGCCGTCTACGAGCGGCTGGCCCGCATGAGCGAGGTCATCCAGATCATCGTGATCTCCGACGATCCTGACTTGCTGCGATGGATACGGGTGCTCGGCAGCGCCCGAGGCGAGGCCATCGAGCTCGCTGCGGTCACCGTCTTCTGATCGCTTTCCTGAATAGGGTCGGCGCATGACCAGCGCGTTCGTGATCGGGATCGACGTCGGCGGAACGAAGGTGCTCGGCGTCGCCGCGACGATGCCCGTCGCGGTCGCGGTCGCGGTCGCGGTCGGGTCCGGCTCGCCCGAGCCAGTGACCCATGAGGTTCCCACCGTTGGGAGGCCGATGGCCGACTCCATCGTGGCGGTGGTGGACGAGTTGGTCGAGCGCACTGGCCGGCAACCAGCAGCCGTCGGGCTCGGTCTGGCCGGATACATCTCCAACGACGGCATCGCCCTCATCGCTCCCAATGTTCCGTCGATCGTGGGCGTCGATCTCGGCTCGGTGTTGCGGGAGCGCTACGGCCTGCCGATCGCCATCGACAACGACGCCAACTGCGCAGCGCGGGCCGCCGCCGCCATCGACGCCCCAGGCGTCGACCACCTGGTGGCGATCACCCTCGGCACCGGCATCGGTGGCGGACTGATCGTCGACGGACGCCTCGTCCGTGGTGCCCACGGTTTCGCCGGCGAGCCCGGGCACATGATCGTGGACGTCGGCGGCCCAGTGTGCCCGTGCGGGCAGCGGGGCTGCTGGGAGGTGCTGGCGTCAGGCAACGGACTCGGGCGTCTGGCTCGCCGGGCGGTCGATGACGGTCGGGCCGATGCCGTGCTGGCCGCCGCCGGTGGGGACATCGGGCGCGTCGACGGCCCGCTGGTCTCGAGACTGTTGGCCGAGGGTGAGCCACAGGCGGCCGCTCTTTTCGATGAGCTGGCGTCGTGGGTCGCTGTTGGGTTGGTGAACCTGGCCAACCTGCTCGACCCCGAGCTGATCATCCTGGGTGGCGGCCTGGTGCGGGAGGGAGACGAGCTCCTCGATCGGATCCGCCGCGAGCTGGCCACCTACCCGACGTGGGCTCAGGCGCGCGACATCGAGGTGCGGGTCTCGCGGGTGGGGCATCGATCATGTGCGATCGGCGCCGCCCTCGCGGCCGCTGAGCTCCTCGACCACTGAGCTGCTGGCCGCTCCGAACCAGCTGGTGAGCGCCCCCGTGAGGCGCGAATCTGATGCTCCGCCCACCCATGCGACGTGTCCGTCAGGTCGGATCAACACCGCAGAGGGTGCGGCGACCTCGCCCACGACCGGGAGTTCCCACGGTCCCTCGGAGGTCGCGCCGACCAGCTGCACTCGATCGGTCCAACCCGAGATGTCCAGGCCGCCGGGGACACCGAGATCGAGGAGCACCGGCCGGGCCTGGTGCAACAGGGCGAACACGGTGGTGGGGCCTGCCGCGGTGTCGAGGTCGAGGTCGGGCATGCGCCGTCCGAGCAGCGGATGTCCTTCGCCGAGGTCGTAGTGGATGTCGAGAGCTGAGAGCATCCCGGCGATGTGTCGTCGGGGTCCATCCAGGCTCAGCAGCTCTCCCATGGTCTCTCGAAGCGCCTGGTGGCGTTCGTCGGCTCGAGCGAGAGCGACCTGTGCCATCGTGTTGTGCAACACCCGGGCTCCGACCGGATGTCGCTCGGTGTGGTAGCTGTCCAGCAAGGTGTCGGGCGAAGTCCCGTTGATGACCTGAGCCAGCTTCCATCCCAGGTTCACGGCATCCTGAACCCCGGTGTTGAGGCCCTGGCCACCCTGCGGCGGATGCACGTGTGCGGCGTCCCCGGCGAGGAACACCCGACCTCGGCGGTAGCTGACGGCCTGGCGTGACATGTCGGTAAACCGGGAGATCCAAGTCGGGCTGTGCACCCCCAGATCACTCCCGTACACCCCGACCAGCGCCTCGCGAAGGTCGTCCATCGTGGGTTCGGCGGCGTGGTCGACCTCCCGTTCGGTGAGCACGATCCGAAGCAGTCCCCCATCTCCCACCGGGCCGATGGCGTGGCTGCCGACGCTGTCGTGGCGGAAGCCGAACTCCGGTGGATCGCTGGCTCGGGCCTCTGCGATCATCCAGCTGGTCGAGGCAGCCAGCCCGACGAAGTCGATCTCCGCCGCCTTGCGGACCACGCTACGTCCGCCGTCGCAGCCGACAAGGTACTCGGCCCGGATCGACGTCTCATCGGACAGCGTCACATCGAGGCCGGTACCGTCCGGCACGAAACCGACCACCTCTCGTTCGCGCCGGATCGGGACTCCGAGCTCGTCGACGACCCAGTCGGCCAGGATCGGCTCGAAGTGGCTCTGCCACAGCGCCAACAGGTAGTTGTGGCGACTGGGGAAGTCGCTGAGGTCCAGCGCGACCTGCGAATAGAACAGCGCGGGATGCACCTGACCTGCCGACACGAACCGCTCGGCGATGCCGCGCTGATCGAGCACTTCGATGGTGCGCGAGTGCAAACCGCCGGCCCGCGACCCGTCGACGGCCTGGTCGGGGCGTCGTTCGATGATGACCACGTCGACGCCGCCGAGTGCCAACTCACCCGCCAACATCAAACCGGTCGGCCCACCCCCAGCAATCACCACGGCGTGTTCAGTCATCTGCCATGATCACCATGTCGGGGTCGCTTGCGGCAAGCCCCCTCCCCGGCGGTACGCTTCGTACGGCGGCGAGACGCCGAGGCGCACCGGAACCCGGTTCAGGCTTCGAAACGCCCGCCGGTAGGGTGCGGACATGGAGTTCCGCCGGATCACATCGCTGCCGCCCTACGTCTTCACCATCATCGATTCGTTGAAGATCGAGGCGCGCCGCCAAGGAGCGGACGTGATCGACCTGGGCTTCGGCAACCCCGATCTCCCGTCGCCGGCCATCGCCGTCGAGAAGCTGTCCGAGGCCGCCCACAACACCCGCAACCACCGGTATTCGTCGTCGCGGGGCATCCCCAAGCTCCGCCAAGCCATCGCCGACTACTACCAGTACCGCTTCGACGTCACCCTCGACCCCGACACCGAGGTCCTCAGCACCATCGGCGCCAAGGAGGGGTTCAGTCACCTCATGTGGGTGCTGCTGGAAGCCGGCGACGTGGCGCTCGTCCCGTCGCCGAGCTACCCGATCCACATCTACGGGCCGCTGTTCGCGGGCGCACAGGTGGTCGAACTCCCGATGATCGGTGGGGCCGAGCAGTTCTTCGAGGCCATGGTCGAGCGCTGGCAGTACAGCTGGCCCAAGCCTCGGGTCATCGTGCTGAGCTTTCCGCACAACCCCACCACCCACTGCGTCGAGCTCGACTTCTTCCAGCGGGTCGTCGACTTCGCCCGCGAGCGCGACGTGATCATCGTGCACGACAACGCCTATGCCGATCTGGGGTTCGACGGCTTCCGTCCGCCCTCGATCCTGCAGGCAGAAGGGGCCAAGGAGTGCGCCGTCGAGTTGTACTCGATGACCAAGAGCTTCTCCATGGCTGGCTGGCGGGTGGCCTTCCTGCTGGGCAACGCCAAGGTGGTCGCCGCGCTGGCGAAATTGAAGAGCTACCTCGATTACGGCACCTTCCAACCCATCCAGATCGCTGCGACCGTCACCATCAATGAGTCGATGGACTTCCCACGCGAGGTCAACGCGATCTACCAGCTGCGCCGCGATTCGCTGTGCGACGGCCTCAACCGCATCGGTTGGGAGATCACCCCACCCCGGGGGACCATGTTCGCGTGGGCCCCGATCCCAGAGCCGTACCGCGAGATGGGCTCGATCGAGTTCGCCAAGATGTTGGTGACCGAGGCGCACGTTGCGGTGTCACCTGGCGTCGGCTTCGGTCCCGACGGTGATGGTCACGTGCGCTTCGCCATGATCGAGAACGAGCAGCGGACGCTGCAGGCCATTCGCAACCTCAAGCGGGCGCTCCCGAAGCTCGGATAGACGAAGCTGGGCTGATCCCCAGCGCGGCGCGATCGGCCCCCAGGCCCCCCAAGCAGAACGACACGACGGCCGCGGCGACCTCCGCCGCGTCCTCGGACCGCTCGTCGATGAATTCCTTGGTCATCACCGACGAGACGCCGAGGATGGCCCAGGCCAGCCGTTCGGGATCAGTGTCGGGGATGGCGCCGAGGGCGATGGCGTCGGAGAGGTGCGAGACGGCGTCGTTGGCCAAGGTGGCTCGCCCGGCCCGCATCGACGAGGCGAACCGCTCGTCGGTCTGGGCGAACTCGAACAGTTGGAACAGTTCGCGGTGTTCCGCCGACCACAACACTCCGGCGGCGATCCCGTCGGCGAGGCGGCGAACCGGGTCGACCTCGTCGATGATCACGCTGCGTTGGCGGCGGCGGAGATCCTTCTGGGCGGAGCGGAGGATCTCGACGAAGAGTTCCTCCTTGGACTCGAAGTACCAGTAGAAGACACCCTTGCCGACCCCGAGGCCGTCAACGATGTCGGCCACCGAGGTGGGGTGGTAGCCCTTGGCAGCGAAGAGCGTGGTGGCGAATGCGATGATCTGATTCCGTCGTTCGACACCTCGAGGAGTGAGTCGTCGAGTTGCCACGGGGTGACGCTAGGCAAACTTGACCGATCGGTCAACGAAACGTGACGGGCCCGCCCGCCGGGCGCGGTCGCTCGCACACAGTTTCCCGGACGGAAACACTCATGTGACACACGATCGGTACGTTCGCCGGCATGGATCGGACCGCTGGCACCTTCGTCGTGCGTCTCTGGCTCCCCGATCGTCCGGGAGCGCTCGGTGCTGTCGCGAGCCGGATCGGCGCCGTCCGCGGTGACGTCGTTGCCATCGATGTGCTCGAGCGCGGGGGAGGGCGAGCCGTCGACGAACTGACCGTGGCGCTCGAGGACGTTGCGCTGATCGATCTCCTGATCGCCGAGATCGGTCAGGTCGACGGCGTCGACGTCGAGGATGTGCGTGCCGTCGCCGACACCGGCGTGGATCGGGTGGTCACTGCACTGCGGGCCGGTCGGGCGGTCGTCGCGGCCCCCACGAAGTCCCAGATCGAGCAGGTGCTGTGCGATCAGGTCATGTTGGTGTTCAGCGCCGACTGGGCTTGTCTGCTCGACGGCGGCGCCACCGCACAACTGGCTGTTTCGGGCATCGACCCGCCACCGGTCAGTTGGCTCGCCGCCTTCGCACACGGCGTCACGTCGCAGGGCGCCGGTGCCAGCGATGGAAGCATGTCCATCGACGAGTTGTGCTTCGCCGGGCTGTCCAACGGCACGACGCTGGTGCTGTCGCGGGCCGCGCTCCCGCTTCGCTCGGTGGAGTGCTCCGTGCTCGACGAATTGGTCGCCATCGCGTCAGCTCGCATTGAGGAGTTCTGATCGAGGAGTTCTGATCGAGGAGTCAGTCGACGGCCCATGCTCGGGACCGCTCGACGGCCCGCAGCCAGCGTCGGTGGGCGATGTCCGCCGCGGTGCGATCTCTCGGCGGCTCGAAGTGGGCGTCGGACGCCCACGCGCTGGTGACCTCGGAGGTGTCGGTCCAGACGCCTTCGGACAATCCGGCCAGATAGGCCGCGCCGAGCGCGGTGGTCTCGGTGACGGCGGACCGGGTCACCGTCACGCCGAGTTGCTCGGTCTGTAGTCGGAGCAGGAGGTCCATCACCGCTGCGCCGCCGTCGACGCGGAGTTCGGACAGCGGTTGGCCCGATGCGTCGGTCATGGCGGTCACCACGTCGCGCGTCTGCATGGCCATCGACTCCACTGCGGCCCGGGTGAGATGCGCTCGGGTCGTCCCCCGGCTGATGCCGAGGATCGTCCCCCGGGCGTGCGGGTCCCACCACGGGCTTCCCAGGCCGGTGAAGGCCGGCACCATCACGACGCCGCCCGTGTCCGCCACGCTCAGCGCCAGCGGCTCGGTCTCCGAAGCACCACCGAGGATGCCGAGCCCGTCACGCAGCCATTGAATCGCCGCACCGGTGACGAAGATCGCCCCCTCCAGCGCGTAGTGGGTCACGGTGGGCCGGTGCTGGCCCAGAAATGATCCGGGCACGGTCCACGCCACTGTCGTGAGCAGTCCTTCGGCCGGCTCGGGGCAGGTCTCGCCCACGTTCATCAGCACGAACGAGCCGGTGCCGTAGGTGTTCTTGGACATGCCGGGGGTGAAGCAGGCCTGGCCGAACAGGGCGGCTTGCTGGTCGCCGGCGATGCCCGACACCGCGACGCCGGCGCCCACCGGTGAACCGGCCGGTGTCACCCCGAACCGCCCGGCCGACGGGAGCACCTCGGGCAGGATCGTCGTCGGCACCCCGAACAGATCGCACAGCTCGTCGGACCAAGACAGCGCGCCGATGTCGTACAGCATGGTTCGGCTGGCGTTCGAGGGGTCGGTGGCGTGCACCCCGCCGTCGGGCCCACCGGTCAGGTTCCACAGGATCCACGAGTCGATGGTGCCGACCAGGGTGTCCGCACCGACATCGACGCCGCCTTCGTTCATCAACCACTCGATCTTCGAGCCGGAGAAGTACGGGTCGAGCACCAGCCCGGTCAGCTGGCGGACCCGATCGAGTCGACCCTCGTCGACCAGCTGCTGACAGCGCGCCGCGGTGCGACGGTCCTGCCACACGATGGCGTGGTGCATCGGAGCGCCGGTGCGGCGATCCCACATCACGACGGTCTCGCGCTGGTTGGTGATCCCGATGGCAGCAACCGCCTCGGGGACCAGCGTGACGAGCTCGGCCAACGTCTCGACGACGACGCCCCAGATCTCAACGGCGTCGTGTTCCACCCAGCCCGGCTGGGGGAAGTGTTGGGTGAACTCACGATACGAGCGACCCACGATCACGCCGGCGGTGTCGACGGCGAGCGACCGCACGCCGGTGGTCCCGGCGTCGATGGCGATGGTGACAGCCATTGCGAACTCCGGATCTACTTGGTGGTGGCGGGACAGCTGGCCACTGCCGTGCGTCGCCGGGTGGTGACGCGTTGGGTCTCGTCGGGGGAGAGGCCGTCGACCTTCAGCTGCTCGTCGGTGGGAAGCAGCGACACGAAGTCGCACACAGTGACCGAGCTCACGTCGCCGCGAGTGGGGGAGCTGACCTGCACCGGCGCTCCGGCGACGGCGAAGGCCACTCGGCCCACGCCTTCCAATTCGGTCAGGGTGAAGGTGAACTCGGCGATGGCTTGCTGTCGTGCTTGACCGATCACCCCATCGAAGGTGGAGTCCAGGTCGACGACGGTGACGCCGTCGTCGCCGTCCTTCACTGACCTCAGCTGGGTCCCGGCAGGGATCTGTGAGATGACACCGCTCGCCACTGCTCCCTTGGGGACGCTGGCCAGCAGCGCCTTGACCACGCTGGTGGGAGTGCGATCGACCACGGCCCGGGTGACCGCCACGAGGTGATCGTTCTTGGTGAGGAAGACGTACGAGGTCATCGCACCACCGCCGGTGTTGGATTCGCTGCCGGTCTCCTGTGCCTGGACCGGCACGACGGCGCGGGGTGCCTCGTCGACGGGGATCCCGCACGCTGCGACCGAAGCCACGAGCATCGCGACCGAGGCGACGAGGGCGATTCGACTGCGAGTCATGGTTGGTTGCCCTCGACGGTGATGATGGCGTGGACGCCGGTGTCGGACACTTCGGAGCGGGTCGGACCGACGATGACCTCGTCGAGGCCCAGCTCGTCGTTCAGCTCGTCGAAGTCGTCGAATTCGTCGGCCTCGACCAGGGGCAACTCCACGATGAACCGCGATCCGCCGTGACCGTCGGACCGGGGCTCGACCCACACCCGACCGCCGCCGAGTCGGGCGTGCTCCGCCGCGAGCGCCAGGCCGAGCCCGACCCCCAGATCGTTGCCCCGACGTCCACCCATCTCGCCGCGATTGAACCGATCGAAGATCCGTTCGCGCTCGCCCTCGGGGACACCTGGGCCCTCGTCCTCGACGGCGATCTCCACCCAGGCCCGGTCATCGCTGCCGTCGATCGCCGGGTCGGGGTGGACTCGACGGTGCACGACCACGCCGGTGGCGCCATCGGCGTACTTGGCGGCGTTGTCGATGAAGTTCGCCAGCACCCGGACCAGACGCCGCTTGTCGCACGTGATGATGACTCCCTCCAACGACTCGTCCGCCGTGACGGGAATGGGATTGGAGCCGAGGGTGCGCGCCGCGATCCCCACGGTGTCGACGACCAGCACCTCATCGTTCTCCAGCCGCACCGCGCCAGCGTCGAAGCGGGAGATCTCGAGGAGGTCCTCGACCAGCTGGGTGAACCGTTCCATGTCGGAACTGAGCAGGTCGAGGGCGAGCTGGGCGCGATCGGGGAGTTCGTCGTGGGCGTTCTGCAGGACCTGCAGCGACGCGTTGAAGGTGGTGAGCGGCGAACGCAACTCATGTGAGACATCGGAGGCGAAGCGGGCGTCACGGTCGATGCGGGCCTGCAGTGCGGCGACCATGTCATTGAAGGTCGAGACCA